>JAFGXN010000142.1 GCA_016936615.1 Spirochaetales bacterium
GTAACTTAATCGAGGATTCTGAAGAGGTTCTATATACTATTCCAGAAGGATTGAAACCTGAGAGATACAAGATCTTCTTGACAATAAGTGATGAAGATGGGAATAAAAGGGTTTTTACTAAGGAATTTGTAGTGAAAAGCCTTGATATAGCAGGGGATTATGTTCTTGCAGGTCTAAAGTCTGATGATGATACTGGATCATCGTCTACAGATAATATAACAAATAAGGCTAATAGCTTGACAATTCTTGGGACTGCTCCTGCAAGTGAAGACTTGAAACTGGTTATTCTAAATAATTCGCTAGGATTTTCTGACAGCATAGATTGTACCGCTTCTGCTGATGGAAATGTTGAGGTATTGTTAGATTTAGCTGATGATTTAGAAGATGGTTTGTATACATTACAAATGGTTTCAGCAGTAGATCCATCTAAGGCAAGTTCTTCAATGTTCTTAGTCATTGATACGACCTTACCTGTTTTGACATTTAGAAAAGATTCTGTAGATTTTGCTGGAGAATTAGATGATAGTTTTGTCAGAGCTGATGAAACCGTTTTAGACTTAGAAATACTAGGGTTTGATTCTTATCTAGCAGGAGCACATTCAGTCACTGTAACAGCTAAGGATAGGTCTGGAAATCAAGGTTCTCTAGTCGGTACTGTGACCGTTGCAGATCCTGAGGTTGCAACTCTTGCGAATCCAGGATTTGAAGATGGAACTGGTCTTGCAAATAATAATTATTCTTCTACGGGTGGAAATGCGCCTGGATGGTTTATTCAAGCAAGTGTTAGAAGAACAAGACTTTCTTGGAGAAGTACAGATACTTTAGAGGGAATAGGTCCTTTTAGAATAGATGATAGAACATTTGCAGATTATTTCTACTGCTATGTAAGAAGTGATCCAGAAGATGCAACAGGTAATCAAGGTAATATCCTATGGTTTTCAGAAACAATAAACTGTGGCTGGTCAGAAGCGGCTCAAAATTTTTACACAAGATCTTGGGGTTCTGCAAGTCAGAAAAATATAAAGGTCTACAAGGGTGTTACTTATAAGTTTTCGGCATATACTATGAATGGTAACGGCTCTGGTAGTCGAACAAATCCAAATCCAGCTGCAGGAATTAAGGTTCAATCTTCTGAAGAGTCTTCACCAATTTCTGATGCTGTTATAGCTTCGACTGCTAATACTGCGAATTGGATCAAGCTTGAAGTCGAATTTACACCAACTGAGGATGGTTTTGTTGATGTCATTCTTGAGAAGTATAACAAATCAGCTGAAAATGATGATGGTGGTTGGACACATTTCGATGAGGCTAATCTTGAGATTGTTGATGTTCCAAGAGTTTAGTAAATAAAAAAATAATTTTTTTCCCTTTAGCGTTTGCTGAAGGGATTTTTTTTTGAGAATTATTTTTAGTGTTTTTTTTTGGAAAAAAGTGTTTTATAATAGTAGATATTTGTTGGGGGTGTCTATGAAAAAAGTTTTTTATCTTTTGTTAGTGTTGTTTTGCGGAGGATGTGGTTCTATAGTTGAGAATCGGGGGGAGTACTTTGCGAAAAAGAGTTATGATGGTTCAGCTATTCCTATGTTTGAAGCGGTTAGAGGTGATTTGCCTCAGCCAGTTATCTCAGATGCGGGTTTAGTTGAGATGTATTGGAAGTGTTGGGAGATTGCTTTTGCGAATATCAAAAAGCCAGAAAAGAGGTCTCCTTTTGTCTCAAACTGGTTGGATGAGGCATTTAGTCCTAATATCTTTCAGTGGGATACTATTTTTATGGTTATGTTTGCTAGGTATGGTCATCATGTCTTTCCTGCGGTTCAGTCGTTTGACAATTTTTACTGCATGCAGCGGGAGAGTGGCTATATTTGTCGTGAATATAGGGAAAAAGATGGTGCGGAGGTTCATTTTGACTTTGTCGGTGGGCTTTTTTCAAAACATGGTCGCAAAAATAGCATAAATCCACCAGTCTTTAGTTGGGCTGAGGTTGAATCCTACAAGGTTACAGGTGATAAGAGTAGATTTGAGGCGGTTTTTCCTGTTCTTGAGAAATATGCTCAGTGGCTTAATCGAGATGGAGATCCTTTGAAACCAGATGATTGGGAGAATAATGGGCGGCGTTCTCATGATTCTGTGCACTCTCTCTACTGGAATACTCCACTTGGTTGCGGAATGGATAATTCTCCACGTGCTGTTGAGTATGGAATGGGCTGGATTGATATGTCTTCACAGATGGTACTTATGTATCGGAATCTCGCGATTATGGCTAAGGAGTTAGGGCTTGACCAAAAGGCTGCGCAGTATTCTCAAGAGGCAGATGAGATTTCAGTTCGAATAAATAAGTGGTGTTGGGACGAAGAGGATGGGGTCTATTATGATGTCTCTAAAGATGGGAAGTTTTTGAAAAAGAAAACTGCTGGAACTTTCTGGCCGCTTGTTGCTGGTGTTCCTAACTCTGAGCAGGCAAGGCGGTTAGTCGCAAAAATGATGGATAGTTCTGAATTTTATACAAAGATACCATTTGCAACTCTATCTGCTAGTGAGCCAGAGTTCAAGGATGATGGTGGTTACTGGAACGGCGGTGTCTGGGCGCCTACTAATTATGTCGCAGTCAAGGGGCTTGAGCAATATGGTTACGAGGAGGAGGCCCTAAAGGCTTCGAGCGATTATCTAGCTGGAATGTATGAGGTCTTTAAAGAGACATCAACTGTCTGGGAAAATTATGCTCCTACGACCTATGCGCCAGGTTCGCCTTCGAAGGGAGATTTTGTCGGGTGGACTGGAATTGGCCCAATCACCTTTTTGATTGAAAATGTGCTAGGGTTCAGGCCTGACGGGATAAATAATAGTTTGGTCTGGAATATTACCCGAGAAGATCGACACGGAATCAAAAACCTCGTCTTTGGAGGAGTAACTGCAAGTCTTATTTGTGATGAAATTTCAGATGAAGATGATTCTTTATCAATCTCAGTAGAGTCTAACAGTGATTTTTCGCTTAAAGTCGTTGCTGGAGAGGTAGAAGAGGAGTTTTCTGTAAAAAAAGGATCAAGTAAGTTTGATATTAAGTTGGAACGCTAGCATTCTAGTCTAGTGTTCTAGAAAAGATTCAATGAAGCCTATCTTGTAGCATTCTACTCGTAGGCTTCTCCTTCTAGAAATGTCAAAGAGATCGAGTTAACACAATGCCTCGTATTTTTTTCTGTAAATCTTTCGCCTTCAAAGACATGTCCTAAGTGGGCTTTGCAGTTCGCACAGATTATTTCTGTTCTCATCCCATCTTTGTCAGGGATTCTCTGGATGGCATTTGGAATTTCATCATCGAAGCATGGCCAGCCACAATGCGACTCGAATTTATCTCGTGAGCGGAATAATGGTGCATTGCACTGTTTGCAAAGATATGTTCCAAAATCAGTTGTATGGACATATTTGCCAGTGAAAGGTCTTTCTGTTCCTTTATTGATTATCACATGTTTTTCTTCATCAGTTAACTTTTTCATATCTATAAACTAGCCCTTAAATTGGTAATCGTCAAATCTAAACAAGAAAAAAATCATTTCTCGATTTATCCTTATTTAGGTGACGAAGTCCACCTCGACTTATTTCGATTGTCTTAATCCTAGCATCTTGAACGACAAAGGTGAAGTCATTGTTTCTGAAAAAAAGTGTATCTTTTCCATATCTTTTTAGTCGTTTGTTCTCATGGCTGGAAAAACCCTTAACCTTCTTTGATTTTGAAAAATTTTCTGCAATGAAACTATCTATGCTTTGTGGGAGAGGCTTGTTGTAGAGTTTTCGCCATCTTTCTATAAAACGATTCCTTGCGTGTATCGTTATAGTAAGTTCGACAATCTTTTCCTCGTTTTTCTTGTAGCAAGGAACACCCTCTTTTATTTTTTCTTTGATAAAAATTTCATTAGTATCGCTGTCGATGTTGTTTCGATTGCTATTTTCACTTTTTTTTATGATTATGGTCTGTGGGTAAAAAGTTTGATCAATCCCCAATAAAGAAAAAAACTGATCTGGACGTGAGTTTTGTTTTTGCTTTTTTTTGCGCTTCTTTCGATTGCGTAATCTCTGTTCTTTTGTCGTCTTCATCTTACGCCTTTTACCTTTTCTTCTAAAAAAATTCTATTCCCAGCTGATTAAGGTGTCAAGCAAAAAAAAGTTTTATTAAAAATTCTTTGTCATACGATGAACTTGAGCTAATTTTGATGGATTCGATGTCTTTTCAAGAAAAAAGCCAAAACTTTTGTAGAGATTTATCGCTCTCGTGTTCTTTACTTCTACATCGAGAGCTAGCTTATGCAGATTGTTCGATTGGGCACTCTTCTCTACCTCTTCGAGTAGCTGTCGACTGACACCTTTGCGCCTAGCTTCTGGGGCTACTGCAATTGCTTGAAGATACCACTCGTCTTCTTTGTGTTTCGACATAAACGTGAATATATCCTTGAGAGCACTATAAACAATGATTGCACGGAAGATAGAACCTCGCAGAGTAAGTCCAAATTTCTTAGGAAGTTTTCTTGCTGCTCTATAATCCATGGATGATGCCATCCCGAGAATTTTATTATTATGCGTAGCAAATATTACATGATCAAGTGAGAAACAGTTATCGTGTTGAAGTGCAAATTTCACTAAGAGACGATTAGCTTTTTTCCCAAAGAGGTGTGTGAAAAGTCCTCCCGCAGCTTCGTTTAGTCCCCATGCGAAGAATTCAGCTTCCTCCCTAGTAAATTCAGCTTTTTTTATAACTAGATCTTCCATAGCATTATATTATCATAATTAAATAGCCTTGTAATCAATATTTTTGACTAAAGGGTGGAAAAAAAGTGTAAAAAATGTGTTATAATCATATGTGCAGGAGAGTTTTATGTATAAATATCTTTTTGGTCCAGTTCCATCTCGCAGATTGGGTATGTCTTTAGGCATAGATTTAGTTCCGAAAAAGGTGTGTTCTCTGGATTGCATCTATTGTGAGGTCGGTAAGACTACAAAATTGACGCTCGAACGGATGGAATATGTTCTTTTTGAAAAAATTAAGGCTGAGTTGGAAGATTATTTTGCAAAGGGGAATCCTGATCCTGATTATTTTACTTTTTCAGGTTCCGGCGAGCCGACATTGAATAGCCGGATTGGTGATGTGCTTGATTTTTTGAAGGAAAAAAGGCCTGATGTTCCGGTTTCAGTGCTTACGAATGGGACATTGCTGTACGATCAGTCGGTGAGGGCGTCTCTGCTCAAGGCTGACCTAGTCTTGCCGTCGCTGGATGCTGCATTGCAAGGGAGTTATGATAAGATAGATGTCCCTGCTGATGGGCTTACGCTTGATAAATATATTGATGGTTTAGTTGAGTTTCGCAAAGAGTTTAAGGGAAAAATTTTTCTTGAAATTTTTATCCTTGAGGGATATAACGATAGCGATGAAGATATTCAGGCCTTGAAAGATGCTGTACATAGGATACAACCAGATCGGGTGCAGCTTAATACATTAGATAGACCTGGAACTGTGGCGGAGCTTGAACCTGCTTCATTTGAGTTGATGCATGAGATAGCAGTTAAGTTAGATTATCACGATGTTGAGGTTATTGCCTCGTCTCTTCATCGGCGGGATCTGCTCGCCTTTCGCACAGATGTTGAGGCTGTAATTCTTGAGACAATAGCTCGACGACCCTGCACTTTAGATGACCTAGCTGCCATGTTGGGACTTCATATTAATGAGATTAACAAATATCTTGATGTTCTGGAGGGAGAAGCGCAGATTGAGCGGGTCTTGTTAGAACGTGGATGGTTCTATAAATTGAAGAAGAAACCAAAACTGCATTGAGGAATCGGCGGACGATCCTCAATGCAAATGTAATTATTGTTCGATTGTAAAAACTATGTAGGCAGTGCCTGGGATAGAGATTAGACCGGGAGCAACTTGAAGACCGCCAGTTGAACTATCTGAAAGTGCCTCGTATTTAGCGGTAAGAGCTCTTTTAGGCATTGGTTGGTAGTTGTTGGTGCTAGTCTTTACCTGTTTTATTTTTCCAATATCAACGCCAAGAGCCGCAGCGTTTGCCTCGGCTGTTGCACGAGCTTCTTGAAGAGCCAGGATATTAGCCTCTCTCTGAAGTTCTTTAAGCTTAGAGTGAGTAAAATTGATATTTGTAATATCTGTGATATCGTTAGCAAGCAACTGCTCTGATAGTTTTTCAAACTGAGAGATATCTTTCAGTTTGAGTAAAAAACTTTGAGTTGTTCTGAAGCCAACAAGAGTGTTTGTATTGTTTATCCATCTATATTCCTTGTCAGTTCTTACAATTCCTGAGTTTACATCCTCATCAGCAATTCCAAAGCTTTTGAAAATTGCAATTATTCTTGAAGTTTCTGCTGAAACCTTTGCAACAGAATCATTTCTATTTTTTTCTGTTGAAGAAATAGAAAGATTCACCTCAATCATATCCGGCGTTACAATCTTCTCTGCATAGCCAGTCGCTTCGATCTCTCCTTTTTCAGCAACAGCGCAGCTGAACAGAGCAAGTAATAAAATCGGTGTAATTAGTAATTTTTTCATAAAATTATCCTCCGTATTGATAGCTCTAATGTAACGCCGCAAAGACAAAAGATAAAGGCAAAAAAAGAAAGATTTACATCGTTTTACAATTAGGTTGAGGTTCTCAGGCAGAAGGGTACTTCTGCCTGAGAACCTCAACCAACCTGCCAGGGCAGTTTAGGTTGAGGTACGCCTCAACCCCTGCGAGGGCAATTCGAAGAATTGCCAGCAGGTACTGCCAAGCAGGCACTGAGAACCTCAACCTACCTGCCAGGGCAGAGTACTCTCTGCCAAGCAGGCACTGACGAAGAACTAATCCAACCTGCCAGGGCAGATAGTTTGTTGTAATAAGTAATATTTTGCTTTTTAAATCAATTTTTTGTTTTAATAAGAAAAAAATTGCTTATTATTTATTGAGAATATTTGTTCTTAAGTTTTGCTTAATCTCTGCAATCCTGCTTTCTGATATTCCGGTATCTGATGCTACCTCTTCCCATTTGCTGAATGCTTCGATTACTGAGTCTATAATCTGGTTTGCCTGACGGGTTTTGATGTTTGCCTGCCTGGCTAGGGCTATCAGGTCGCTTCGGGTGAAATTATCTCTTTTCCCATTGATGCTCATCTGGTGCTTGCTTGTCCAGTTACCCAGCGGATCCCATGCGTATGTTATGTCGTAGGCTGGGGAGAGTCTCCATTCGCCTTGCCGATTCATTAAAAATGCGATGTTTTTCACGTGGTCATCTTGATTGCGACCAATTACATTGAAGATTGCCCTCTTGACCTGCTGCTCGAGGTCGTGCTGAGGTAGGTTCAATTTTTTTATAATTACTAGGGCTTGCTCGTATGAGTAGCTTGCTGGCTGATTGTAGTCGAAGTGGGCAATTGCTCCGAGGGATTGCATGTGTAGCTTGTCACCAGCTGCAGTTCTGTCAAAACGCCTTGTCATGAAGTGGCTACGTCCTCCCTCTTCGTGTAGATGACACTCTGCCATCTCTATCCCAGCCAGTTTTGCGATGAGGTGGTATGCATACTCGATTTTTCCATAACCAAGTGGATCAGCGAGCTCCTTGTCTTTGTTGTTTGAAACACCATCGAATTTTATTAGCCAGTGCTCAAAGTTGTCGCCAGCTTCAATCTGCCCTGAGCGGAATTCGTTTGTCTCTCTGTTCCACGCAATAATTGCCTTTGCTCGCGCCCCGCCAGCAGATGTACCTATTCGAAGAATTTCTGTTATATTGTTTATCTCCTCTTCGCCTCCGAGCTTGCCCGATAGAGTTGATCGCTCTGCTAATACCTTATTTGCTAGCTCAACTAGAGCCTTTATTTCAAGAGGATTGGATTTGTCTGTCTGGGAAAAAGTTGTTGGTTCGTACTCGAGTGCGCCCATCCCTCGTTTGCCAGTGTAACAAAGCCGCTCGACTGGAGTGAAGCTTGAGGGTAATCGTCCCTGCGATGCAAGCCATGAGTCAATAACAGCATTTCCAAACTTATCAGGCAGTGAATCAGATAAGAGTCCGGGCAATCCCTTGAATGCTTCTCGTGGAAGAGATGGAAATTCGTATGGGAACTCTTTAAGAGGCATCATAAGTGGTGATAGCTCAATTCCGCTGTGGATGAATTCGGGTGAATATTGAAAAGTTGCTAGTTCCCGCTCCTGATTCCAGCTGACAGCACCGATTGTGGTTCCCCAGAGAACAACTCTTGCATCACTTACTGCCATTCTTTTCATCTCCCCATGACCATTCTTTTTCCATTACAAAATACTCTTTAGGCCTTGCGCGCTTGCGTTCTTTGCCTTTGTTGCTGATTCGCTCCATCGGTCTGATTGATGGATCTGGAAGCATAGTTTTCAGGTTGTCCTGGAGGTTTAGTGCAATTATTATACGCAAAAACGTATCAAGAGAGACACCTTCGCCTTTGGCTAGGCGGCCTAGAGTTCTCAGCGAGATTCCAGCCTCGTCTGCAAGTTGCTGCTGGGTAATATTTCGAGATATTCTGATCTCTTCGATTTGTCTGGCAAGGTGACTCTCTATCTGCTGGCTTGTCGCTATTGTAAAGTCTATTGTACTTTCCATATTATGTTTCGCCCTCAAATTAAAGATAATGCGATTTTAGGAAAATATCAAGACAAAAATTGCTTTTTAAATGTATCTTATCGAATTAATAAGTAAAAAATTGCTTTTTAGATAAAAATAAATTTTTTCCATGGCTACCCAAATCCAGTAAAATGGTGTAGTATTGCTCATGGCTTTTGGAAAAAATAGTGGTGCCGGTCTTGAATTGATGCCGGATGTTAAAAAAACTTTACGTAATGTCTTTGGATTTAAGGATTTCCGCGCGAATCAGCAGGAGATTGTTGAGGCGATTGTTCAGGGGCGGGATGTCTTTGCGGCGATGCCGACTGGTGGTGGAAAATCTTTGTGTTATCAGTTGCCTGCTGCGGTGATGGACGGGGTGGCTGTTGTGGTCAGTCCGTTGATTGCGTTGATGAAGGATCAGGTTGATGCGGCGCAGGAGCTCGGGCTTGCTGCCGAGTTTGTGAATAGTACGCTCAGCCAGGAAGAGTTTTTTGGTATTATGGACAGGTTGGATGCTGGCAGATTGAAGCTACTCTATGTCTCGCCTGAGCGGTTGAACCTTGAGGGGTTTGCAGCTAGGCTGAAGGGTGTCAATATCAGCTTTTTTGCAATAGATGAGGCACATTGTCTCTCCGAGTGGGGCCATGATTTTCGCCCTGATTATCTTGCACTCTCTGATTTAAAGAAAAAATTTCCATCAGCTCATATTGCAGCTTTTACTGCTACCGCGACTAAGCGGGTTCAACAGGATATTGTTAAGCGGCTTAATCTTGATGAGCCGTTTGTTCTTCGGGCTTCATTTGACCGGCCGGAGCTGACTTACCGTGTGATTGCCAAAAGCAGTGCAAATCAGCAGATTACTGATATTATCAAAGGCCACAACGGCGAATCAGGTATCATCTACCGGACATCGAGAAAGGATGTCGATTCGACTGCGACTTTTTTAAAGAAAAACGGGATAAAAGCTCTTGCCTACCATGCGGGAATGACGCCGCAGCAGAGGCAGAAGTGTCAGGATAGTTTCAAGCGTGATAAGGTTCAGGTTGTTGTTGCGACAATTGCCTTCGGGATGGGGATTGATAAGTCGGATATCCGGTTTGTTGTCCACGGGGATCTTCCGCGCAGTGTAGAGGGGTATTATCAGGAGACAGGAAGGGCTGGCCGCGACGGTGAGGCTTCGTTCTGCTACCTGCTTTTCAGCCGCAGTGATATTTTCAAGATTCGCTATCATATCGACAATATAATTGAGCCTGCAGCGGCACAGCAGGCAAAGTCAAATCTTAGCACAATTGTCTCCTTTGCGACTAAAAATGTCTGCCGTCGTAAGCAGTTGCTTGCCTATTTTGATGAGGCATATCCGCAGGAAAATTGTAGCGGCTGTGATGTCTGCCTTGACGAAGTGGAGACTGAGGATGCTGGAACTAATGCTAGAATTTTCATGTCAGCTATGGCGCGCACCGAGCAGCGCTTTGGAATTGTTCATATCATCGATATTGTTCGGGGCGCAAACACAGAGAAGATCCGCAAGTTTGACCACCATAATATAAAGACCTATGGCGCAAGAAAAAGTTACTCGAAACAGTACTGGAGTGCTCTTGCCGATGAGCTGATTGGTCAAGGTTGCATCTTTCAGAATCCAGACCGGTTCAACGCTCTTCAATTGACTGAGAAAGGAGTCGAAGTTCTTTATGGGCGTAAAGATTTTTTCATGACTAAATTTGTTGAGCCAAAGAGTGCTGCGGCAAAGGCTGTAAAAAAGCATCAGGCGAAGGAAGTTAATCCTCAGGCTCAGGCATTGTTCGAACATCTGCGTGCAGTCCGCAAAGAGATTGCTGACCAGAAGAATCTGCCGCCATTCGTCATCTTCAGCAACAAAACCCTGAAGGAGATGGCCGAGATTGCACCTCGAACCGAGGCAGAGCTGTTAACCATTTCCGGCATCGGAGAGAAAAAACTAGAGAGCTACGGGGCGATTTTCCTAGCTGCAGTTAGGGAATATCAATGAGATTTCTTCTCATTGATATTCCGTCCGACGAGGGCAGTGCGAGAGAAATGAATAACGAAGAAAAAAAGTAAAATAGATTGAGTAATGCTGTGCACTGCCAGGAGGACAATCAGATTACGAAGGGGCAGGAAGAAGGTCTCGCACGAAGGCACGAAGGACACGAAGAAGAGAAAACCGGTATGTGGCTCGAACGAAGAGGATATTCTTGTTTTTTTTATTGTATACTTTTGAATTGGCATAAAAAAAACTGCCCGGAGGCAGTTTGATGATTAGTTATTTTTGTATTTTGTTGCTAATAAACTTTCAAGATTTCCTGCATCTTCAATCACTTGGTATACAAGGATTAGCGCTGTAGCTGTTGCCTTGTTATTTTCGAAATATTCGGAGTTGATTATAAATTTTTTGTACGTTTTTGCCAAGACAGGGATATCATTCATATAAAATATTTCTTCTGATATTCCGTCATCGTAACCTTTTCTGTAATAGCCTTCCTCTATTTTGAAGTTTAATCCAAAAAACATTATGTCTTTAAATCTCATACTACTATATTCATGTAGTTCGATTTTCCCTCGTTTATTCTCGCTGTTGAGAAATAGAATATCGTAATACCGTGAAGTTTTTGCTGATTCTGAAGCTGTTATTGTGTATGCTATTGATCCATCTTCGTTTGTTACTTCATATACTGGTAGCTCTTCCTCGCCTTTGATTGTTCTTTTTGCTCTGGTAAGGGTGTTACCTGCTCTGTCTACGATGTCGACATAGCCATCTTTTGCTAGGTCTGCTGCTATGATTTCGATTTCTAGCATGTTAGGCATTGTGTTCTCAATGTCTTTGATTGTTGCACCTTTTTCTGTTACGCAACCAATCATCAATAGTGGAAGTAGCGCTAAAATTAGTGATTTTTTCATTTTTTTTTCTCCATAATTAAAAATTTATAAATTATGTTATGCTTATTCTTTTTTTTTGTCAATATTTAAGTTGCTTGTTTATAGAAGAATGGTAATCTGGAGTCTCAATATGTTTTTATTCTTTTTTTACAGTTATGGCAGACTTTTTGTAACTTCTTCGCATCGGAGAAGGGGATTTGTGAGAATATGAATGGGATTGTTGCGAGAAATCGTCTGTGTGCAAAACGTTTGCTAGGTATTGCAAAAATCTTTATTTTAGTAAATAATATAGTATTCTAGTTTCAGTCTATTTTGTGTTGTCTCTGTATTTTTTCCAACGGAAATCGGAGTAGGGTATTTGGTGGCTGATTCTGGTTTGCAGACATAAAGGTTAGAATTATTTATTGATTATTTAGAGCAAAATTTGGTGATATTCTTTAGGTGATTTGAACAGGAGGAAATTATATGTTTGGATATTTACAAAAAATTGGACGATCCTTGATGATTCCCGTGGCAGTACTTCCTGCAGCAGCAATTCTCATGGGTGTGGGCTATTGGATTGATCCTACTGGATGGGGCTCTCATAGTGTGTTAGCAGCTTTATTGATTAAATCTGGTGGCGCTATTATTGATCAGATGCCGATTCTCTTTGCAATTGGTGTTGCTTTTGGTATGTCAAAGGATAAGAGTGGTAATGCAGCCTTGACTGGACTAGTCGGCTTTCTTGTTGTTACTACGCTTTTGTCTCCTAATGTAGTTGAAATGTTAAAGGGTATTACAACTGAATCTTTTAATTTGTTAAATTATTTGAAGAATAATGATCCTGCAACTTTACCAGCAGGATTTTCGATTGCTAAAGAAGCTGTTCCTTATTTTTATATAGAAAAATTACCAGAACTATTAGTTGGTGATGGTTTTTCTATTAACAATTTTGCAGATGTTCTGAGAGAGATTAAAGGAGAGATCTTTGTCAATGTAACTCATGTTGATATGTCTCAATTGCCTGTTTTTCTTGATGAAAATTCTGGAAAATATGTCTATAATTTTGTTGATATTCTAAAGGGTGTTGATTTAAGCGGTGTGCCTGAGCAGATAAATCTTGGTGCTATCTCAGCTGAGACTAATCTTACAAATATTCCTTACAAAACAGGTGGAATTTCTCCTGCATTTGGAAAAATAAATAATCAGTTTATTGGAATTATTGTAGGTGTTATTGGAGCAGAGCTCTATAATAGATTTTCAAAGGTTCAATTGCCTAAGGCTCTTTCTTTTTTCAGTGGAAAGCGTCTAGTTCCTATAATTATGTCAGTGGTTATGATTCTTGTATCATTTATTCTGCTTTTCGTATGGCCGTTTATTTATGGTGGTCTGGTTCAATTTGGTCTGGCTGTCCAGAAGCTTGGTCCTGCAGGAGCGGGTATCTTTGGTTTTGCAAACCGTCTTCTCATTCCATTAGGTATGCACCACGCACTTAACTCTGTATTCTGGTTTGATGTTGCTGGAATAAATGATATTCCTAACTTTCTTGGTGGTACTGGTGTTCAAGGTGTAACTGGAATGTATCAGTCAGGTTTTTTCCCTATTATGATGTTTGGGCTTATCGGTGCTGCTGTTGCCTTTGTCAGAACTGCTAAGCCTGAGAATAAGGATAAAGTAAAATCTATAATGATTGCAGCTGCCTTTGCTTCGTTTTTCACAGGTGTGACAGAGCCTTTAGAATTTGCGTTTATGTTCCTGGCACCACCGCTTTATCTACTTCATGCAGTATTTTCAGGTTTATCTCTCTATATTGCGTCAAAGATGCAGTGGATGGCTGGTTTTGGTTTTAGCGCAGGTCTTGTGGATTTTTTACTTTCGACAAAGAACCCTCTTGCAGTAAAGTGGTATATGCTGATTCTTCAAGGAATCTTCTTTTTCTTTCTATATTATTTTAGTTTTACTTTTTTTATTAAAAAATTTAAATTGAAGACACCTGGGCGTGAAGATAGCGATGTTGAGGCGGTCTCAATTATTGATGGCCCTGCTCGAAAGATGGCTGAGCTTCTGCTTCCTCTACTTGGCGGAAAGGAGAATATTGTTTCTATTGATAATTGTGTTACTAGACTCAGGTTGAATGTGAAGGATTCTTCGATTATTAACCAAGAAGAGATAAAAAAGGAAGTTCCTGGTATTCTTGTCTTTGATGATAGCTTGGCTCATGTTGTGATTGGGCTTCAGGCTGAAAAGGTTACAGATGCATTCAAACAGATTGTTGATGGTGTCGCAGTTGCTAGCGCAAAACCTGGATCTCATGCTGAGCTTGCTGCAGCTATTCTCCCACTTCTTGGCGGAAAAGAGAATATCACTGTTGTTGATAATTGTATTACACGTCTTCGTCTTGAAGTGAAAGACTCGGCAATTGTTCAGGTCGCTGAGTTGAAAAAAATTACTGCCGGGGTTCTTGTTCCTGGTAAAAACGCTGTCCAGGTAATTATCGGACCTGATGTAGAATTTGTTGCTGAAGAGTTTAAGAAACTTGTTTAGCGGTATAAGTGAGGAAAAATATGAATATTGAGAGAAAACTTATTGCACCGTTGAGAGGTGTTCTTATTCCAATTGATAAAGTTCCAGATCCTGTTTTTGCAGAAAAAATGGTTGGTGACGGGGTTTCAATTGATCCGCTTGAAGGTATTCTTCGAGCACCTTGTGATGGTGAGATTGTGCATTTGCATGAAAGCAACCACGCTGTGACTATCAAAACTTCCGACGACGTGGAGATTATTCTGCATATCGGGCTAGATACTGTCTTGTTGAAGGGTGAAGGTTTTACCCCGAGGGTAAAAAGCGGAGAGTCTGTCAAGGCAGGCGATGTGTTGATTGAGTTTGATATGAAGGTTGTTGGTTTAAAAGCGCCATATCTTCTTACAGAAATTGTAATTTCGACTATGGATAAGGTTGCTAGTATAAAGCCAGCTACTGCTGATTTGATCGAGTCGGGAGAAAACCTTTTAACCTATGAAGTAAAGTCAGTTTCTTCTGAATCTGCAGTGTCAGATTGTGGCAAACGTGCAGAGTCAGGACCGATTTATCTGCCAAATCCTGTGGGATTGCATGCCCGACCTGCTGCGGTTCTTACAAAGATGTTAAGCGGTTACAGTTCAAAGGTTGAGCTGGTTCTCGGCGATAAGGTTGCTAATGCACGAAGTGTATCTTCTCTGATGAAGCTAAACTCTTCATACGGTGATGAAGTCAAACTTGTTGCAATTGGTGAAGATTCTGAAGAGGTAATCAAGAATATTTCTCCTGAAATAAAAAAAGGTCTTGGCGATGAGGGTGTTACTCCTCTCGACGGTCCGATAAAGAAACAAGCTGCACAGGCTGTAGAGGTTGATACTCAGGAAAGTGCAGAATTGCCCAATTTTTTTAAAGGAACTTCTGCTTCTGCTGGCTTGGTTGTCGGTTCGCTGTGCAAATTGGAAGAGGAGAGCTTCTCTATTTCTAAGTCTGGAAACGGTTATGATGCGGAAAAGGCACTTCTTGACAAATCAGTTGCTAGTTGTATGGAAAACTTGGATAAGCTTTATAAGAGTCTTGTCGATAAGGACCCAGGGCAAGCTGCAATTTTTCTTGCGCACAAAGAGTTATTAGAAGATCCAGAACTCTTAGACCTTGTCGAAATAGGTATGAAAAAAGGTGATTCTGCGCCATATTCATGGAATGCTTCGTTTGAGAAGATTGCTACGGAATTATCAGAGCTTCAGAGCGAGGTCCTTGCAGAGCGAGCAAATGATATGCGAGATGTTGGTAAGCGAGTGCTTAGATCTCTGCTAAATATTGAAGATCCTAAGATGGAATTTCCAGAAAATTCGATTATCGTAGCTGAAGAGTTGACTCCGTCGGTTACTGCTGGGTTAGATACCACTAAGGTGAAAGGATTCTGCACTGTCGGTGGAGGCGCTACATCTCATGTCGCAATCCTTGCCCGTGCAATGGGGCTTCCTGCAATTGTCGGAATTGATAAACGAGTTCTGAGCCTAGATGAAGGTATGATGGTAGTTCTCAATGGAACTGAAGGAGTCTTGAAACTTAATCCAGACGCCTCAGATATAGAAAAAATTAAAATCGTTCAGGAGAAGACTGCTAAGCGTAAGGCTGTTGAGTTGGAAAATTGTCAAAAGCCTGCTACGACTGTAGATAATCACTCTATTGAGGTTGTTGGAAATGTTGGGAATGTTCAGATTGCAAGTCAGATTCTTCCGCTTGGTGGCGAAGGTGTCGGCTTGTTGCGTTCCGAGTTTCTTTTTCATGACCGCTGTGTAGCTCCATCAGAAGATGAGCAGTATGAGGCATATCGATCTGTTGTTGAGGCTGTCGGCAAAGATAAAAATATTATTCTTCGTACCCTAGATGTGGGTGGAGATAAGCCTTTGAATTATTTGCCACTTCCAAAAGAAGAGAACCCATTCTTAGGTCAGAGAGGTATCCGTGTATGCCTAGATTGTCCTCAATTATTGAGAACCCAGCTGCGAGCTCTGCTTCGTGCTTCGGTTCACGGTAAATTGCATATTATGTTTCCAATGATCAGCGATATTCAGGAGTTGCGTGAGGCAAAAGCCATCCTCGAAGAGGAGAGGGCATCCCTCGGAGTAGATCCCGTTCCAGTTGGAATCATGATAGAGGTTCCAGCAGCAGCAGTTATGGCTGACATCTTTGCCAAAGAGGTTGATTTTTTCTCAATCGGAACAAACGATCTTACACAGTACACATTGGCAATGGATAGAGGTAATCCTCTGCTTGCAGCTAAGGCTGATAATCTGCACCCAGCAGTATTGCGCATGATTAAGTTGACAGTTGATGCAGCCCACAAAGCAGGCAAGTGGGTCGGAGTCTGCGGCGGTCTAGCAAGTGATCCGCAGGCTGTTCCTCTTCTAGTCGGTCTTGGTGTAGATGAGTTAAGCGTCTCAATTCCGACTATCCCTTCGGTGAAGGCAATCATTCGAAGCCAGAATTTTGCCGAGATGCAAGCCCTAGCTGAGAAGGCACTCGCATCATCCACCGCTCAGGAAGTCCGCGACCTATCGCCAAACCCCTATAGCGACGAACAATTATAAGTAGAACATATCAGGCAGGCTGATTCATTGTAAATGGATTGGCCTGTTTTTTTTTGTTTAAAATCGATACATAAAAAATCGGGATTCAATTGTAATTTTTTTTATCTCTTCTTAAATGGCTATTTGCAAAATTGACAGCTCAACTGGTTAGTGATAAAATCCCATTTTAGCAGATGTAATGCAAAGACTCGGCGAAATAGAGAAAGTTGGTTCA
>JAFGXN010000143.1 GCA_016936615.1 Spirochaetales bacterium
ATACTAAATTTCTACTGTAAAATAGTCAAATACTTCTATTGCAATTATTTAAAAAAAATATAAAATAAAAGTATGATTTTATCAAAGCTTAAATTAAATAATTACATTAGCGAAATACATTATTTAGATAATATTTCATTTTTCGCAAAATATCAAGACAAAAAGGTCTTAGTTGTCTGTGATAATAATACTGTTAGCCTTATTCCTAAGGAATTTAATCTAAATCCGTTGGTTCTACCTGCTGGTGAGCAGTTTAAGAATTGGGAATCCATCAATCTGATTTTGCAAGAAGCCTTGAATCGTGGCCTTGCACGAGATTGTCTTTTTGTTGGGCTTGGTGGTGGAGTTATCACAGATATGACAGCCTTTGCTGCTTCAATATATTTGCGAGGTGTTGCTCTTGAGTTAGTTCCTACTACCTTGCTTGCCATGGTGGATGCTGCAATAGGCGGTAAGACTGGAATGGATTTTATGAACTATAAGAATATGGTCGGGACATTTTATCCTGGCTCTAGGGTGCTTATCTATCCTTTTTTTGTAAAAACCTTAACTTATTCAGATTATACAGGTGGATTGGCTGAAGTTATTAAATCTGCAATGCTAGGCGATAATAGATTGCTGGAATTTCTTTTTGCAAATATCGAGTCGGTCAAATCTGCAGAGCCAGAGATTCTGCCATATTTGATTAAATCTTCGGTACTGGTTAAGGCTAGAGTTGTGAATAAAGATTTTTATGAAAAAAACATCAGAGCCTTTCTCAATCTTGGCCACACCTTCGCCCATGCCCTCGAATCAGTAGTTGGCTTCGATAATGTCTCTCACGGCCATGCTGTGGCCTGGGGCCTTGTCAAGGCTATGCAGCTTGGTTCTGCTATGGGGATTACTGACCCAATCTATGCGAAGAAGATTACCTCTCTGATTGTTGAGCTTGGATACAAGCTTGATTACTCGTACGACAAGAGTGCTATCTATCAAGCGATGAGAAAGGATAAGAAGGTTGCAGCTGGTTCAATCCGTTTTATTCTTCAAAAAAAATCCTGCAAGACGCTTTCTACAAGGGTTTCGCAGGATTTGGTTCTTAGTATTCTTTAGGATTAGTTATAAATTCTCTCTAATCTGTCTCTGTCTATTTTGATTAAGGCGGAGTAGATTGAATTTATCTTCTTTTTATTGACCTTGTTGGAGATCTCATATATTTCATCAATCAGGTATTCAAAGCTGTTTAGCGATGTATCGAGAGCGACAAAGTATGAGTTTTCAACTGAGTACCAGTAGCTTCCTTGTCCATTTGTTTTTAATGCGATAAAGCCAAGGCTGCGGGATTTCTTCTTGAGTTGGGTTAGTTTTAAGACCTCGTCAAGCGTGTCAATATTGTCGAGCTTGCTCTTTGTGTTGAAGTTCTTCTTTGGTGCGTACTTAACAATCTGTGATTCAGGTTTGATATGTGCTGCCGCAAATATTATTGCAGGAATTTTTTCACCTTCCATTATTGTATATGTGCTGAAGAGAAGCTTACCTCTGTGTTTCTTGTATCGAAAAATCTCTAGTTTGTCTGACGAGCTTATAGCTCTTTTTACATTCGACCACTGCATTACTACTATCTTGTTGCCTTTTTCTTGGTTTATTGGAAAAGGAATACCTGCGATGCGTATTTCGTTGTCTTTTATTTCATCATCACGCTCTTTTTTCTTTGTCTTTTGGTATTTTACATTACCTTGCAGAGTTATGTATAGGCTTTTGGATATATCTTGTATCCACTCTTTTTTGATTAAGGATACTGAGCGGGCAAATGTCTTTGATGTCTTTACTATTTCGCCAGCTACTATGAACATTGGATTCTCTTTAAAAAGAACAGAGCCTGGATGTATCATTATCTTATCTGCGGTCATGCTTCGATATGAAAATTTGTTAGTCTTTACGCAGACAAAATGCATAAGTCCAGTTGCAATTGCCTTGATGAAATTCTCGATTGTTCCTCCGCCTGTGATAGGGATTCCTTTTTCAGAGACAATCTCTTCAAGTTGAACAACTATATTTGATATTTCATGCATTATCTTTATATCTAGATATGAGGCTTTACAGAATTTTTCTTTGTTTGAGGCCTTGTGATAGGCTTCGTAGATGTTCAGATATGATGGGAAATCCCCATACTGAGTTCTGAAGCTGTGGTGTGCGTGCCGTGCCTCTAACTCTTCTCCTTGTGGTAGAAGAAAAGGTGAGTGGGTTGACAAAAATGAGACAGCTATTAGTATCTCTTTGAGCACATCAGGATAGCGCTTGATTGCTTCGACTATTATTCGGCTGTGTCGTGGAAGTAGTGGAAATTCTACCATCATTCTTCCAGTATTTGTTAGATCCCTCTCCTGGGTAATTGCACCAAGATCTATCAGAGTCTTGACTGCACTAGAAATTCCACCAATCTTTGGTTTTGAGATAAAATCAAAATTTTCAAAATCCCTAATCTCGAGTTCACTCATTCTTAGTACAACTTCAGAGAGATCGGTTCTGTATATTTCGTCTAGTGTGAATTCTTGGCGTCGAAGGTATCCTTCCTCGCTGTATAATCTGTAACAGGTTCCTGATGAGGTTCGTCCTGCTCTACCTTTTCTCTGGTTACAAGAGGCCTTTGCGATCTCAGTTTCAATCAACGACGAGGTTAGTGTGCTATTGTTGTAGTAGTTTATCTTTGCGAGTCCTGAGTCGATAACAGCTTTAACGCCTTGAATTGTTACACTAGTTTCAGCAATATTTGTTGAGACAATAACTTTGCGTTTACCATTTGGCGCTGGATCAAAGACTTTTTCCTGTTCCTCTTTGCTTAATCTTCCATACAAGGGAAGGGGATATATAACTGAGCTGAACTTTGAGTTCATCAACTTCAGAATACAATCTTTAATTAGTTTTTCACCAGAGAGAAAGACTAATATGTCGCCTTCATTTTCCTCTGAGATGTAATCTTCTACACACTCAACTGTCTTGTCTATGATCTCCTCTGGTCTTGGATTATCTTGTATATCACGGTAGACAATGTCTACAGGATAGACTGGAGTCTTAATTGTGACGATTGGGCAATTATGGAAGTATTCAGAGAAAATCTTAGGTTGAATTGTTGCTGAAGATATTATAACTTTGAGATCTTTTCTATATTTTATAATTTGTTTGATTAGCCCAAGTATGAAATCTATATTCAGACTACGTTCGTGGGCCTCATCTATCATAATTACGCTGTATTGACTTAGAATCCTGTCATACTTTAACTCTTGGAGTAGAATCCCATCAGTCATAATCTTTATCTTAGTCTGTTCCGATGTGACATCTTCAAATCTCATCTTGTATCCGACTTCGCCTGGGTAGTCGGTGTTAAGTTGCTTTGCTATAAATTCGCTGACAGAGAGAGCTGCAATTCTTCGCGGCTGTGTTACTCCGATCATTCCCTTTTTAGCATATCCAGCCTCTTTTAGTATAACTGGTATTTGAGTTGTCTTTCCTGAACCTGTGGGACTTTCTACTACGATGACTTGATTGCTTTTTAGGGCATCGAGAATTTGTTGTTTTTGTTCATATACAGGTAATTTTTTAATATCCATAGTTTAATTATATTGTATTAAAATCTTATTTCAAAATTTTCTTAATTTCCTCTATTAAATTATCAAATTTTTCGACTTTAATATTATTCCTTTCTTTTATATTTTTTAATGTAAAAAATCCTTGTTGGATTTCATCTTCGCCACAGATTATTGCAGTTGGTATTGATTTTTTCTCTGCAAAGTTTAGCTGTGGGCCTAGTTTCTTATCGTCAAGAAAAACTTCTGTCTTTATTCCAGCTTCTCGGAGCCTGGTTGCTAGCTTGAAATACTCTTTTTTAAGCTTTGAGTCAAAGTTTAATATTATGCACTCTGTCTTGCTTGGCTTGCTAGAGATTAAGTCTAGCTCTTGTAGTGCAGCTATCAATCTGTCTAGTCCGATAGAGGACCCTACACCTGGCAACTCTTGCTTTGTGTAGAGGCTGGCTAGGTTGTTGTATCTTCCCCCAGAGCAGACTGACCCAATCGATGGGAGATCTTTGAAAAATGTCTCATAGACTATCCCGGTGTAGTAATCTAGCCCACGTGTGATTGAAGGATCTATGATAAAGTTGTCAGCAATCTCCTCTGCTTGAAGGTATTCGTATATCTTTCTTAATCGCAGTGAGTGTTCGGATTCGCCACCAGAGAGGGCTTCAATTTTATCTAGTGTATGTAGGAAATTTCCCTCAGCCTGAATATATTCAAGAATCTTTGCGGTCTTCTCTTTGTCATTTGTTATAGCAGTTAGTTCAGCTTGAGTTGCTGCTATTCCAATCTTGGCTAATTTATCAACAGTTCGAAGTATATCACTCAGGTTTTCAGAAAGATTAAGACTTTCAAGCATCTTGTTGAATATACCACGGTGAGAAATTTTGAATTCGATATTCTTTATGCCTAATTTTTCAAAAGATTTATTCATAATAGATAAAATTTCATAATCACTTTCAGCATTATCTGTGCCAACAATGTCGAAGTCGCACTGTGTGAACTCTCTGTATCTTCCCTTTTGTGTATTTTCACCTCTCCAAACCTTTGAGATATGGTAACGTTTGAATGGAAGTTGCAGATCATTGTGGTATTGTGCCATAAATCTAGCAAAAGGTACTGTTAGATCAAAGCGCATAGAGACATCTCTTCCGCCATTGTCGTTGAAACGGTAGATTTGTTTATCTGTCTCGCCACTTCCTTTTCCAAGTAAAATTTCAGTGTATTCGAGGACTGGAGTGTCTATCGGAACAAATCCGTAAGATTCATATACCTCGGTTAGCGTTGTTGTAATCTCTTTTCTGTTAATCTCTTGGTCGGGTAGAAAATCTCTAAACCCTTTTAATATCTTTGGTTGAATTATACTAGCCATATTCTTATCCTTTACAAACTCTAGCTTATGCATATGCTGGTTTTATGTCAAGACTCTCAGTTATCTTTTGTCTTGCTAGTTATCTTGGTTAATCATAAGGGAATCTTTGTAATATTTTCTGTAGATCAAGGGTGTAATTCCCTCAAATTTTTTAAAAGTCTTTATAAAATATCCTGACTCCTTAAAACCTAATTCATCACTAATTTGTAGAACTGTCATGTTCGTACTCTCTAGGAGTTGCTTTGCCCACTCAATCTTTAGCAGTGATAGGTATGTAGAAAAATTATTACCTGTCTCTCGTGTAAAAATTTTACTGAAATAGCTTGGGCTTAGGTGGCAGAGATCCGCAACTTGCTTTAGGGAGATATTCTCGCTTTTGTGGGAGTAGATATACTCGAAGGCTGGTTCGAGAAGTGGGTTGTAGATTGTGGTTTTTTTAAAGGAGAGATCTTTAATGTGGGAGTTTATCATAGCATTTGATAGTTCGTTTTTTATATTTTCTATATTCTTTGCTTTGTAACTTTGTAGCTTCGATGCTATATCGCTATTGGTGTTCTCAGAGATGGTCTCTTCATATATTTCAATTAGGAGGCTCTTGTTAAGGGCTTCTTCAACAATGTAGTTGCATAGTTGAAAAAGCATATCAGCAGTGTTTTTGACTTCGGTGAAGCTGAGGTTGGGAATGTTTGAGTAGATTTTACTAATCTTTTTGAACTTGCTCTTTAGTGTAGAGTTAGGGACAGAGAGGATTTGTTCAAGAGAAGATTCGTCCTTCTTGTTGCTGAGCCTGACTTGTCCTGCCATGATTGCCCCAACATATTTGTCATCGACAATAATTGGTATAGCAATGTCTACTATATTAAAGTAACATAGGTATATGTATGGTTTGTTCAATCTAACAGCTTCTAGCCCGCCTCTAGCATCACATTTTTGACAATATGAAGCTAATTTAGGATCTTTTCTTACAAAATTGCAAAAATTCTGGCAATAACTGTGTTTGGTTACAGGGATTCCTTTGTAATCGACTGTAATTATTGCCATTTTAGTGACTTGGGCTAATGCGTCCTGGAGTTTTTGCCATTTTTCTAAGTCAATTATTTTCTTTAGATTAAGATATTCGCTTCTCAATAGTGATCCTCTTGTACTTATTTTAATTCTATCAATATATTAGCATGAATTTAATATTTTTACTATTTAAATTTTTTCAAAAAAATCTCTAAAAAATTAAAAAATACCCTGTAAAAAGTCGTTTCAGCCAAATTTTGAAAAAAATAACAAGAAATTACAATCGTAAATTACCATAATTAGATAAGATTATTCAATGCGTATTTTACAAAAGAGGGTGATAATTCATTATCAAATATTGTTGATGGTTTTGAAACAAACTGATAAGGAGAATTTTATGAGAAAAGCTTTTATTTGTCCAAGCAAATATGTTCAAGGTGAGGACGAACTTTTAAACCTTGGTTATTTTATTAAAACTTTTGGAGAGTCTGCACTTTTAATTGCACATCCTGATGATATTAATCGTGTTCGAGCTAAGCTTGAAGCGACTGCAAAAAAATTCGGAGTAAGCTTTGTTGAAAGTAGCTTTGGCGGTGAATGTTCTAGACAAGAGGTTGCTCGACTTCAAGAATTGTCTAAGAAGAATTCATGTGCCTGCACAATCGGTCTTGGTGGGGGTAAGGCAATTGATACTGCAAAGTGTGTTGCTCAAGGTGATGCATTGATTATTGTTCCTACAATTGCTGCAACTGATGCACCTACAAGTCATTCTGCAGTTCTTTACACACCAGATGGTGGCTTTGATGATTATGCTTATTTCAAGCAGAATCCGAGCGTTGTTTTAATAGATACAACTGTAATTGCTAATGCCCCTACAAGATTTCTTGTGTCTGGAATGGGAGATGCTCTTTCTACTTATTTTGAGGCTAGAGCAACTGCTACTTCCAATTCAAATGTAAATGCTGGTCTTCCTTGTGGTGCAAATGGTGGAGTTACACCTCCTGCAAAAGGAACTAAGACAGCTTTAGCACTTGCTACCTTGTGTTATGAGACTCTATTAGATGATGGTAAAAAAGCAAAAGAGGCGTCAGATTGTAATCTTGTTACTCCAGCTTTAGAGAATATTGTTGAGGCTAATATCTTGTTGTCAGGTCTTGGCTTTGAGAGTGGTGGTCTTTCTGCTGCACATGCAATTCACAATGGTTTGACAATTCTTGAGGGAACTCATAAATTTTTCCATGGTGAGAAGGTTGCTTTTGGAACAATCTCTCAGTTGGTTCTAGAGAATGCACCTACTGAAGAGTTAGAAGAGGTTCTTGAATTCTGTCTAAGTGTTGGGCTTCCTGTTTGCTTGTCTGATATCGGTGTAGATTCTTTGACAAATGAAGAATTGATGGAAGTTGCTAAGAAGGCTTGTGCTGAGGGTGAATCAATCTATTCTATGCCTTTTGAGATAACTGTTGGTTCAGTTGCTGCTGCAATTAAGGTTGCAGATAAGATTGGTAAGGCTTACAAAACACAAAGAGGTAACTAGATGAAGAAAATAATAAATACGCCAGAAACTTTGGTTAGAGAAATGTGCAATGGTATTGTTTTGGCACATCCAGAAATGGAGTTTATTAGTAAATATAAGGTTGTTAAGAAAAGAGATATAAATGCAGATAAGGTAACCTTAATCAGTGGTGGTGGAAGTGGTCATGAGCCTGCTCATGCTGGTTTTATCGGAAAAGGTATGCTTGATGTTGCTGTCTGTGGTGATGTATTTGCATCACCTTCTCAGATCCAGGTCTATCAAGCTATCAAGGCTTCAGCTAGTAATAAAGGTACTCTGTTGATTATCAAGAATTACAGTGGTGACATGATGAACTTTAAGAACGCTGCTCATTTGGCAACTGAAGATGGAATCAAGGTTGATTATATTAAGGTTGATGATGATATTGCGGTTGAAGATAGTCTTTACACTGTTGGAAAGAGAGGTGTTGCCGGTACAGTTCTTGTTCACAAGATTGCTGGAGCTGCTGCTGAACAAGGTGAATCTCTTGATTCAGTTAAGACAATTGCTCAGAAAGCTGCTAATAGTGTGAAAAGTATTGGTTTTGCTTTTACCTCATGTACTGTTCCTGCAAAGGGAACTCCTACTTTTTCACTAGAAGAAGATGAGATTGAGTATGGTGTAGGAATACATGGTGAGCCAGGAATCAGACGAGAGAAGATTGCTACTGCTGATGAGTTGGCTGCTAAGATGGTTGCTCAGATCTTGAAAGAGCTTGGTGATTCAAAAGAGGTTGTTTTGTTAGTTAACGGCTTTGGTGCTACACCATTGCAGGAGTTGTATCTGTTGAACAACTCTGTGACTAGAGAATTAGCAGCGAAAAATATCTCAATCTACAAGACATTTGTAGGTAATTATATGACAAGTATTGATATGGCTGGTGCTTCTGTCTCAATTATGAAGATAGATGATCAGTTAAAGAAATATTTGACACTACCATGTGATGCACCTGGATTTAAGGTTGGGGAGCATATAAATAGTGTGAAGTTTGTTGATGTTGTGGCTGAGACTTCTACTGGTGAGGTTTCATACAAGGTTGAGACAAATTCTGCTTTTGCAACAATCAAAGATGAGAAGATTACATTAGATAATATCACATATATGGTAGATAAAATGAGTGAATGCATCATCGAGAATGAGGTCCCTTTTTGTGAGTTAGACTCTCATGCTGGTGATGGTGACTTTGGAATGAGTGTCGCAAAGGGATTTAAGCAGTTGAAGAATGAGTGGAAAGAGATTCTTGCTACAAAATCTGCAACAATTGGTGATTTCCTTGATGCATGCTCGCTTATTATTATGGAAAATTGTGGTGGAGCTTCAGGCCCTATATGGGGTTCAGCATTCAGATCAGCAAGTAGAAAGGCTGGAGATGTAAAAGAGCTGAGCCTTTCAGATTTTGCAGATATTATGCAGGCTGCTGTTGCTGGTATCCAGGCTACAGGCGAGAGATCATTCGGACGAGGTGCTGTTGTTGGAGATAAGACGCTTATCGACGCCTTGGTTCCAGCTGCTGATTCATTGACAGCAAGTGCAAAAGCCGGTGAGGGGATAGTAACTGCGATTGAGAAATCTGCAGCAGCTGCTGTCGCTGGAGCTGAGAAGACTAAAGAGATTGCAGCAAGAATGGGTAGAGCAGGAACAGTTGGAGATCGAAGTATTGGTTATCCAGATGCAGGAGCTCATGGTCTTGGTGTAATCTTTACAGCAGTCTCAAATTCGTTAAAGTAATAGTTAGAACATATTTATAGTCTTAGGGAGATGTTATAAATATAAAATTGGGAGTTGTCTAAATTAATTTTTAGACAACTCCTTTTTAAATTTAAAATAAAAAGAAGATCTACTTGACGTTTTTAACTAAAAACATAGAATGAAGCTAGGAGGATACTATGAATGATATAATTTTATTCTATTCCCCCAAGACACGCCTTCGGGCTTAAAATATAGTTTGAGAAGCGAAGCGCAGCTTCGCTTCTCAAACAACCTGAATTAAATCTTTAATATTCTTTTAATATAATTGCAGAATTTTTAATTGCAGAAATTATATTATCATTGTAAAATAAATTAGGAGGAAAAATGAAACGATTAACTTTGATTTTTGTTGTATTTTTATTAGCGCTTACATCTTGTTTGACAAGTGGTAAGGATGTTGATAAGGTACGTGGTATTTTATATTCTGATTTACCTGAGGCTTGGTCTAATGGTGAGCAGACTTATGAAGCAAATTGGGCATCTCTTGATGCAAGGCAGACTCCAGAGTGGTTTGGTGATGCTAAGTTTGGAATTTTTATCCACTGGGGAATCTATTCTGTTCCTGCATGGGCGCCAGTTGGTGTCTATTCGGAATGGTATCAATATTTTCTAGAGACTGGTAGTACTTTTGGCTTGGGCGATTCATATGGCAATGCTATTGGGGAATATCATAGAGATACTTATGGTAGGGATTTTTCATATTATGATTTTGCTGATGATTTTGAAGCTGAGGAGTATGATCCAGCAGAGTGGGCTGAGTTGTTTGAGGAGTCTGGGGCAAAGTATGTTGTTACTACTTCGAAGCACCATGAGGGATATAGCCTTTGGGATGATGAGATTGCAAATAAGACTTGGGGTTTTCCTTGGAATTCTGTTTCAGTTGGTTCAAAAAGGGATCTAATTGGTGAATTGAAGGATGCAATGGAAGGGAGTGATGTTAAGTTTGGTCTATATTACTCTTTGTACGAGTGGTTTAATCCTTTGTGGAAGGGTAAAGTAAACAAAGAGGCATATGTTACTGAGCACATGATTCCACAACTTAAGAATTTGATGACAAAGTATTCTCCTGAGGTTTTGTGGACTGATGGTGAGTGGGATCTTCCTATGAAATCATGGTATAGCTCTGAGATTTTGAAGTGGGTCTTCAATAATGCGCCAAATAAGGATACTGTTGTTGTAAATGATAGATGGGGAAGTGGTTCACGTCATAAGCATGGAAGTTTCTATACTACTGAATATGGTTCTGGCTTGAAAGATACAGATAAACCGTGGGAAGAGTGTCGTGGTATTGGGTTCTCTTTTGGTTACAATCAGAATGAGGAGGACGAGGATTACATGACTGGTGCTGAAATCGTTATGCTTCTGTGCGATGTTGTAGCTAAGGGTGGAAACTTACTTTTAGATATTGGTCCTAAGGCTGACGGAACTATCCCTGAGATAATGCAGCTTAGATTGCGAGAGACTGGCGCTTGGTTGAAGGCTTTTGGCGAAGCTATCTATGGATCTCGAACTTGGAAGACGAATTATCAGTGGAGTGATGGAGAGATTCCTGATATCTATGGAAAAGAGTTATCTAAGGATTATTCTATTATCAAGCAGACTTTAGAACCAGATCCAGGTATGGCAGTTAAGGAGCTTTATTTTACTCAAAAAGATGGTTATCTATATGTGTTTGTTCCAAAAGGTGCTAGCCATGATTTTGTAATCAAGGATGTGAGTGGAAGCAATATAAGTGTCTACAGTATGACTGCAGAGAAGAGTGCTGATTTTGAGCTTGTTGGCAATAGCTTAAGTGTTACGGGTGTTGCAAGCTCAAGGTTTGAGGGATATCCTGCAGTCTATAGAATTCAAGGTATAAACTAAAATTTAAGTATTAGTCTTGCAATCTCAAAGTAGATTGTGAGACCTAGTACATCTATGACTGTTGCCATTAAGGGTGCAGACATAACTGTTGGGTCCATTCCCATCTTGTGAATTATCATCGGGGATATTGCTCCGATGAGGTTTGCAATTATTACTACGAAAAAGAATGCTATCGATATTGCAAACGACTCTTGTAGTTCGGTAATCTCTGTAAAAAATATATCATGCGAGGCAAATAAATTTCTAAACTGAATAATCAGGAATACTGCTAGGCAGAGGCTTGTCGCCATTGTAAGCCCGACAACTAACTCTTTTAATATTATTTTTCCTGTATCTCTGAATTTTAACTCACCTGTGGCTAGTCCTCGTATCATCAGTGTTGATGATTGACCACCAGAATTACCACCAGTTTGAATTACTAGTGGTAGGAAGGTTGCAAGTATTACTATATTAGTTAGTTCTACCTGGTATCGTTCCATTACTATTGTCGTGAATGTTCCGAGAATTAATAAAATTATTAGCCATGGCGTGCGTTTGAGAACTAGCCGCATGGGCGAAGTCTCTTTATAGCTGCTAGTGTTTTTTCCAGAGATACCTTGCATTCGATAGATATCTTCAGTCTGCTCTTCACGAATAACATCGATTACGTCATCGAATGTTACTATTCCGAGTAGCCTCTCTTGGTCATCGATTACAGGCACAGCAACAAGAGCATAGGTCTCGAGAATCTTTGCTACATCTTCCTGGTCAGTTGAGGCATTTACTGTAACTAGATCCTTGTCCATCACTTCGGTAACAAGCATATCGTCGCGGTTTGATAGTAGCGCCTTGATTGATGCGACGCCTTTTAGTCTTTTTTGAGTATCAATAATATAAATGTAGTTTATAATCTCAGTTGAGCTGCAATTTCTTCTTACAAAATCTAGAGCCTGCTTTATTGTCTGGTTAGTTCTGATAGCTAAGAATCGGGGAGTCATGATTCCCGCAGCTTCTTCCTCGTCATATTTTAAGAGGTGTAGCGTCTCTTCTTTTGCCTCTTCTGAAAGGCTTGCCCAGATTGCCTTCTTAGTCTCCTCTGATAACTCCTGTACAAAGTCTGTAATATCGTCTGGCTGTAATCTGCTTAGTAGACTCTTTATATTCTCTTGCGAAATTGATGTTAAGATGTTTTCTTGTGCGGTGTGTGGGAGGTTCAACATTAAATCGATGACTTTTTCATCTTCAAGAAGAGATTCGAAGATCTTTAGCTGAATCTTTGAGTTGATAGATTCCCATCTCTCAAGTAACTCCTGCACTTGTATAGTTGACGCAAGGCTTTTGAATTCATCATCTGTTAAAATTTCGGATAATTCCAGTAATTGTTCAAGTTCTGTCATTTTTTACATCTCCCAATCCCCGACAAACAATACTTCTGGTTCAAGCTCAAAGCCTTTTTCGTCTTTTACTTTTTTTATTACTAGTTCAATCAGTGTTCTTATGTCCTGAGAGCTAGCATCTCCAGTGTTTATTATGATATTTCCATGGTAGTTTGCGATTTTTGCTTCACCGACAGCTAGATCTTTCAACCCCAACTCGTCGATAATCTTCCCAGTCGGAGCGCCAAATTCCCTGTTATTCTTAAATGTGCTTCCAGCTGAGGGAAAATTAAAGTGACCCTTGCTCTTTCTATCATTGTAGAAGTTGTTCATCGCTTTTTTGATCTCGGATTTTTTTCCTTGGAAAAAGTTGAATCCAACTCGTATTATAATCTGTTCACGGTTATCTTGAAAAGGTGTCTTTTTGTACTGGAAGCTCTCATTAGGCCTTATTCTCTTTATCTGCAGGTCAGAATCGATATATTCGATCCATTCAATTATATCACAGATGGATTTGTCGTAACAGCGGGCATTCATCCACACTGCGCCACCGACAGTACTCGGTAGACCATACATAAACTCCGCATTTGATAGTGATTTTTTCATAAAAAATTTAGATAATTCATTGATTTCAACACCAGCATCCGCAACAATCTGACATTCACTCTTTTTAATTTTTTTCAAACCTTTCATATCTATTGTGAGGCCGCTAATACCGTTATCTGCGACAAGGATATTTGCGCCTAAGCCAAGTATAAATGGTTTTATTCCATAGTTCGAAGCCTCTTTTAATATAAATTCCAGCTGATCCAGGCTCTTTGGCTTGGTATAAAATTCAGCATTTCCGCCAGCCTTGAAGCTTGTTAGGTTTTTCATAGAGACATCTGATTTTACTTTAACTCTTGTGTTGATTTTTTCTATAAATTGTCTTAAATTGTTCACATGTATATTTTATATTTTTTTTGAAAAAATATCTACATTTAACTTAAAAATTGGAGATTAAAATGAAAATGAAACTTTTTAACACTGCAACTCGAACTAAGGAGTTGTTTCACTCTATAAATGATAATAAGGTTGGAATGTACTGTTGCGGACCAACTGTCTATAATTATGCGCATATTGGAAATCTTCGCACCTATATTTTTGAAGATTTATTACGTAGAGCACTTGAGCTTGATGGCTACGAGATTAACCATGTCATGAATGTTACTGATGTGGGGCATCTAACCGGAGATGGCGATGATGGTGAAGATAAGATGGTCAAGAGTTCTCGTGAGAAGAAGATGTCTGTCTGGGATATTGCAGATTTTTACACAAAGGCATTCTTTCACGATACACAGCGGTTAAATATTAAGTATCCTTCGATTGCCTGCAAGGCTACAGATCATATTCAGGAGATGATAGATTTGGTTACCAGGCTTGAGGAAAAAGGTTACACTTACACTGCTGGTGGGAATGTATACTTTGACATATCTAAATTTCCAGCTTATGGGAAAATGGCACTGTTAGACAGGCAGGAGTTGATGGCTGGCGCGCGTATCCTAGTCGATGAGAATAAGAAGAATCCTAATGATTTTGTTCTCTGGTTTACAAATTCAAAGTTTGAGAATCAGGCAATGGTCTGGGATTCTCCTTGGGGAAAAGGTTATCCTGGTTGGCACCTTGAGTGTAGTGCAATGAGTATGAAATATCTTGGGGAGACCTTTGATATTCATTGTGGCGGAATAGATCATATCCCTGTCCATCACACAAACGAGATTGCTCAATCTGAGGCAGCTACTGGCAAGAAGTGGGTAAATTACTGGATACATGGGGAGTTTCTCTTGATGGATACCGGGAAGATGTCTAAATCGAAGGGGAGCTTTATTACCCTCCAAACACTCGTAGATGAGGGTTATGATCCGATGGATTACAGGTTTTTTTGTCTGAGCGGCCATTATCGGAGTCAGCTGATGTTCAAGCGTGAGTCGCTAGATGCTGCTAGAAATGCTCGCTTGAAACTTGTCAAGAAGGTTAAGGAGTTTAGCAAGGGCGAACCATCTACTTCGCTTGGAACCGAGGCTGCAAGATTGCTAGAAGATTTTAACAATGCAATTTTTGATGATTTAAATATTCCTAAGGCATTAGCTTCACTTTGGGCAGTTGTCAAGTCTGATACAATCTCTGATGGAGAGAAAATAAAGGCAATATTTGAGATGGACAAGATTCTTGGTTTAAATCTTGAGAGTATTCTTGATGAAAAAGACGAGATTATTGACAATGATTTAGCAGCTGAGATTCAGAAGTTGGTTGATCAGCGAATAGAAGCTAAGAGAGCAAAGGATTATGCCGAGGCGGATAGAATTCGAAGTATATTGTTGGAGCAGGGTGTAGTATTGAAGGATACTCCTGAAGGAACAGTCTGGGAAAAAGTTTAAAAAAATGTAACTTTTTTAGCGTCATTTTGTTATATAGGTGTTGGTATGGATGATAAAAATTTTGAAGATCTTTACAAGGTCTTTTATAGAGATCTTGTAAAAGTCGCACTGAATATGGTTAATAGCCAGGAAATTGCTGAAGAGATGGCGCAAGAAGCATTTATTAGATTGTATAACAGAGAGTTAAACTTTGACGAGATTGTTGAGGCTAGATATTGGCTTATAAGGGTTGTCAAAAATTTATCTTTGAATCATATAAAAAGAAAAAAGCGAGAAAGAACATATATTAAGAAGGCTAAGAGAGAAGAGGTATTCTTTGAAGAGACTGGAGAATCTAAAGTTTTAATAGACGAATCTAAATCTATAGTACAGGAATCATTAGAGCTTTTGCCTGAGAAATTAAGAGAACCATTGGTTCTGAAGGAGTTTGGTGGGCTCTCTTACCGAGAGATTGCGCAGACTCTTAATATTTCCGAGAGCAATGTAAAAATCAGAATTTTCAGGGCAAGAAAGCTTTTAGCAGAAGAGATAAATGAGGAGGATTTGTATGTGTCCAAGTAAGCAAATCTTGTCAGCTTTTTTCGATAATGAAGTTGAGCAAAAATTTTATGTGCAGATTAAAGCACATGTTGAGAGTTGTTCTGAGTGCTCAGATTATCTTAACTCCTTGAAGGAATTATCTGCAAGAATCAAACAAGACTCTGAATCAGTAGTTACACCAGAACTTTCTGAATTAATTTCAAGAGCTAAGGCTGTCGGTCAGAATCATGATGAGCTTAAGCGACATATGTTGTTTCAATTTCCATCAACTATAGTTAAGTATTCAGCAGTTGCTGCAGTTGTTGTAGGCTTTTCCTTAGCATTGATAATTCCTTTCTCATATGTAGATAGTTCCTCTTCAGTCGTAGCGGAGTCTGAATCTGAACAGATAGAAGAGCTTGTAGTTGAGGATCTAGAGAATCCAGCTGTGAGTGCAGAAGAAGAGGAAGAATCAACTCTTGAATTATTAAAACCTTTTAGTGAATATAATAAAATAAGACCAGTTGATAATAGATGATTTTTTGTGTAAAATAACTTAATGAATATAAAGAACAAAAAGAAAAGAGATATTATTTTATCATCAAGCCTTTTGCTTGTAGTTGTAGTGTTGATAACTGTTTCACTTGCCTTGATAGAGCGACCTCCAAAGATTACAAGTATTGAACCATCGAGCGCTTTTCCAAATGAGACAGTAAAGATTTATGGTAATCACTTTATGGATTTATCGTCTGGAAAGCTTTTGTATGACGGAGTAGAGGTTGATAGAGGTTTTGTTCTGTCTTGGACTGAATCTGAGGTTGAATTTTTAGTGCCTCAGGATTTTGTCTCTGGGGTTATTAGTGTTCAAACGTCTATTGGACAGAGTAATTCTATTCTTTTTACAAATAAGTCTATATTGCCAGTATTATTGACTGATAAGTTTTATACAGAGCCAGTGATTGATCATTCTCAAACAGCTATTCTTGAGCCATCATCTGTTTTAGAGGTTTCGGGTGGATTCTTCGGTGATGACAAAATCGATGCTGATCTTATTTTTAGAGATAAAAAAGGACGTGTCTATCTTCCTAGTAGCGATGATTATCTTTTGTGGTCGGATTCTTTGATTCGCGTGAAAGTCCCGCCTCTTTCGGCAGATGGATTTTTCTATTTGGAAAATCCTGTTGGTATTAGCAATCATGTTAAGTATACGCTTGCTAGCAGTCAATCTCTTGCTGTAGAGTTACCATCATATTCTTTTCAACTTAACTATCTTTTTTCTTTTGCAGAAGAGGAAAATATCTCAGTAGTTTCTGAGTTTTACCTTGCTCTGCCAAGTTTTTCTAGTAGAACATACTTTTATTTACTTTCGGATAGTATTCATGATTTCCCATATTATAGAGAAACTAATTATTTAGATTATTATAAATATAAAAAAAATGATTTTTCTAAAAATAATTTGATTTCTAAAGAATTTAAAGCAGATTTTTTTAAAATTTACGTGCCAAATAGCTATTTTTCTGATAATATAAAGAATGTAGATGTAGAATTAACTTGGAATATTAAGAGGTTTGCAGAGTCGATTGACAGTAGCAGTTCTATGCTTTCACAGATTGAGCTGATCTTGGAATTTCTTCAGGATGAAGCTGATTTTGATAATAGATTTAGTAAGTGTTTTAGTTTATTAGAATATTTAGGTTATAATGTTGAAAAAATTTCAGGTTTAAAGATATCAAGTGGTTCAATAATTGAGACAAGTTGGATTGAAATTGATCTGAAAGGTATAGGTCAGATTGTCTTTGATGTGGGTATTCGAAGTGCAGAACTTTTGAGCGATGATGCAGATGGACAATTTTTTAGCCTTTCTGACTCCTCTTGGGGATATGCACCTGTTATGGCTTATTCTGCATCGAAGCGAAGGTATTATTCGGAAGAGTGGCCATATAATACTGGTGGTGTGTTTAGATTTTCAAATAGAAATGTGATTTTGAAGAACAATCTTAATCTGAATGTTCAGCATTTTTTTATAAATCGTACAAAACCTGAAACGTGATTGACAAATATATAATTTGCAATTTATACTTGAGCAAGGAGGAACTTATTTAATGGACGCCGGATTAAAATTGTCTTTAGTTAAATATAAACCGGGAACGTATATCATCGTAGAGGGTGATACAAAAATAGAATTTTTTTATATAATAAAGTCCGGTCAAGTCAGAATACGGAAAGAAGTTGATATTGTTGAAAGTGAAAAAATTTTAAACCCAGGTGATTTCTTTGGTGTTATTTCTGTCATGTCAAATCATAGTCAGATAGAGACTGCTCAGGCATTGACTGATGTAGATTTGATTGCTGTTCATAGATCCCAGTTTAGCATGTTAATTATCAAAAATAATCCAGTTGCGATGAAGATTATTAGGGAATTCTCTCAGCGAATGAGGTTCTTGGATGAGTCTTTGGCTAGATTAGCTTTGAAAGAAGTTGAGATGACTGATGATCTATCACATCTATTTGATGTAGCTGAGTACTATGCTAAGACGAATGAGTTCCAGTTGGCAAATCATGCCTATTCTATGTATGTCAAATATTGTCCTTTCGGTGAAAAGGTTGCATTGGCTAGACACAGAATGACTAAGATTGCCCCTTATATTGGTGAAAAGAAGCCGGTTGAGTCTGGGCCGATGCTTAGGACATATCCTGAGAATACAATGATCTTTAGTGAGTCTGAGCCAGGCGATGAGATGTACATTATCCAGTCTGGATCTGTTAAGATTACTAAGATTATAAATGATAAAGAGGTATTGTTAGCGCTTTTACACTCTAAAGATATCTTCGGAGAGATGGCGCTACTTGAGAATAAGCCTCGGAGCGCTTCGGCTATTGCTCATAAGAATACTGTCTTGATGGTTGTTAATCGAAGTAACTTCAACAATATGGTTCAGACTAGACCAGAACTTATTACAAGATTGACAGAGCTGCTTTCTAATAGGATTTGGGTAATCTATAAGCAGTTAGAGAATGCATTGATGAAGAGCCCTGTTGGGAAGCTTTATGATACATTGCTGATTGAATTAGAGAAGGCTAGAGTTCCAATCGAGGAGAGAAAGGCATACTCTTTTGATTTCGGTATTGAAGAGTTGGTTAATATGGCAGCTCTTAGTAAGGTTGATAGCACTAGGGCTGTTAGAGAATTACTTGATAATAAAATTTTTAGAATTATTGATAATAAAATCACAGTTAATGATATCTCCGAGATTGATAAACAGGTCAAATACTTTAAGAAGATGCAGAAGATTGAGGCAGCAAGACAAAAATCAACAGCTAAAAACTAATCTTCTATCTTTTTGTATTGAATCAATACTATATCTTTGTTAAAATTACTCAATAAAATTAAGGAGCTGAAATGAGTTCTACTACTATGGAAAAGGCATATAATCCAAATGATTTTGAGAATAAAATCTATGAAAAATGGATGAAAGAAAAAAAGTTTCAACCTTCAACTAACCCTAAGACTGATGAGTCTTTTGTTGTTGTAATTCCTCCGCCAAATGTCACAGGTGTTCTTCATATGGGACATGGTCTAAATAACTCTTTGCAGGATATTGTTGTGAGATATCAAAGAATGCTTGGAAAGAAGACATTGTGGGTTCCAGGCACAGATCATGCTGGTATTGCGACTCAACACGTTGTTGAACGAAAGTTGAGAGAGCAGGGAAAGGATAGGCATCAATTAGGAAGGGAAGAGTTTGTAAAATATACTTGGCAGGTCAAGGAGGAGCATCACTCTATTATTACTAAGCAGTTGCAGAAGATTGGTGCCTCTTGTGATTGGTCTAGAGAGAGATTCACTCTTGATGATGGACTTTCTGATGCGGTAAGAGAGGTTTTTGTTAATTTATATGAAAAAGATCTGATATACAAAGGAAAATATCTTGTAAATTGGTGTAGTTCATGTGGGACAGCTCTTGCAGATGACGAAGTTGATTATGCTGAGGAAAACGGTAAGTTATATAGGATAAAGTATCCTTTCGCAGATGGCAAAGGTTTTATTGAGATTGCTACTACTAGACCAGAGACAATGTTTGGAGATACTGCGGTTGCTGTAAATCCTGAGGATGCTCGTTATTCTGGATTAGATGGACGTATGTTGAAGTTGCCATTGACTGATAGAGAGATTCCCGTAATTAAAGATAGTTATGTTGATATTGAGTATGGTTCTGGTGCTGTAAAGATTACTCCAGCCCATGATCCAAATGACTGGGAAGTTGGTAATAGACATAATTTAGAGAAGATAAATATTTTAACTGATGATGGTAAGATGAATGAGAATACTCCTGTTGCTGTTCGAGGGTTATCTGTGAAAGAGGCTCGTGATAAGAGTGTCGAGCTCTTAGAGGCAGAAGGATTATTGATCGAAGTTAAGGATTTACCGCATCAGGTGGGGCACTGTTACAGATGTTCGACTATTATTGAGCCATATATGTCGGCACAGTGGTTTGTTAAGATGAAACCATTAGCTGATAAGGCGTTGAAAGCTCTTCATGACGGTGATATAAATTTTTATCCAAAGAAATGGGAAAATACCTATATTCACTGGATGGAGAATATTAGAGATTGGTGTATTAGCCGGCAATTGTGGTGGGGACATCGGATTCCTGTCTGGTATTGTAATGAGTGTGGACATATGATGGTTGAGCGAAAAGACCCGTCTAAGTGTTCAAAATGTTCTTCTAAATCGATATCTCAGGAAGAGGATGTCTTAGATACCTGGTTTTCTTCGTGGTTGTGGCCTTTTTCAACATTAGGATGGCCTGAGAAGAGTAAAGATTTTGAAGAGTTCTATCCTACCTCTACCTTGGTTACTGCCTATGATATTATCTTCTTCTGGGTTGCGAGAATGATTATGGCTGGCTTGGAATTTACAGGTCAAGTACCATTTAAAGATATTTACATTCATCAACTTGTTCGTGACAAGCAGGGACGGAAGATGAGTAAATCTTTGGGTAATGGAATTGATCCTCTTGAAATTGTATCAGAGTATGGTGCTGACTCGTTGAAGTTTACACTTGCTTTCATGGCAGCACAAGGTCAGGATGTCTTGATAGATAGCGAGTCTTTTAAGCTAGGATCTAAATTTGCTAATAAAATTTGGAATGCTTCGAGATATATTCTTATGAATTTACCAGAAGATTTTAAGCTGGATAAGAGTAAGATTGATTATGATCAAGTTGATACATGGATCTTACATAGATTGAACCAGGCTGTTCTATCTGTGGATCAGGCTATGGCTGTCTATCGATATAATGATGCTGCAAAGAGTATTTATGATTTCTTTTGGAATGATTTCTGCGATTGGTATATTGAGGCTTCGAAGTTGAAATTGTATAGCAATGAACTTGCAAAGAAAGAGTCTGCTCAGAATATGTTAGTCTATCTGTTGATAGAGTCATTGAAGTTGTTACATCCATTTTTGCCCTTTATTACTGAGGAAATTTATTCAAAAATTCCTAATTGTCAGGGAATGTTAATTGATTCCGATTATCCTCGTTATATAGAAGAAAACAATAACGAAGAGATCTCTTTGAAGTTTAATTCGTTGCAGGAGCTTGTTCGAGGTATACGTACTGTCCGAAGTGAGTTTACTATACCACCTGAGAGGAAGATTTCAGTTGCGATTAAGACTGATGATGGGTTTGCGGCTAGTGATTTTTTTCATTCTAACAAGCAATTAGTAGCCTCGTTTATAAATACCTCTGAACTTCAGATTTCTAGTATGAGACCTGATACTGAGGGAAGTATTGCTGTCGCTGGAAATGGTTATGAAGCCTTTATCTATGTTCGGGATCTTATTGATGTGCCTAAGGAGATTGAGAAGCTTAAGAAAGAGAGTGAGAAGGTTGGAAAGCTTTTATCTGCAACTCAAGGAAAATTAAAGAATTCCAAGTTTGTAGATAATGCCCCAGCAGATGTAATTGAGAAAGAGAGATCAAAACTTCAGGAATTTACTTCAAGAGTTGAGAAAATTTCTGAATATCTTCGAGATTTGACCTAGCTTATAAAGTTTTTTTACTATTTTGAAATAACTTTGTAATATTTATAATTTTAGAAGCCCTGCGTGGATTTGCCATGCAGGGCTTTTTTCTTGCTCATCAACTGAATTATTGAGTTTTTGTTAAAAAATGATTAAGATTTAGTATTAAAAATATATTAAAATGGAGTTTTTTTCTACTTTTTTTCTTGCTAGATTTTGCAAATCGGTTTTAAATTATACTACTACGGTAAAAGGAGTGTAAGTTGTGAAAAAAATAGGTATTTTAGTTTTTTTAATTTTTATTTTGGTCGGATGTAGTATAGATTCTAAAGAGGTTATAGGATCTTGGAAGGCTACTTCTGGAGAGGAAGAGGGAAGTGCTATTGTTCAAATTTTAAGACTTGAGGCAGGCGAGGCTGGTAATACATTTTATTGGTCTAAGACTTCAGCCGGACAGTTGATCTTTGAGAGAACTGGTACTTGGGCAGTCTCATCTGATTCAGATGGAAAGCTTGTAACAAATTTTATTGTTTTGAAATTCCTTGATGAAAATGAGGTTTCTAAAACTGAGACGATTGGTGTTGCACTGATTAGCAATAGAATATTGAGGGTTGCAGATTCGGCTGGTCGTTTAGATTACTATCTCGAGCAGGATGATGATTCTAGCGAAGAATAGGAGAAATTATGATATTTAATATTGATAAGAAAATTGCGATACTAGCGCTTCTTGTTATTTCTTTTTTTGGATGTAAGGTAAATGAATTTGATTATTTGCCAAAGTATGATCCAAATTTAACAAGCGCAGATCCTTTGACAAATATATTAGCACCTAATGGGATTGCTGGAGTCAGAGCGTCACAGGTATATGCTTCAATGGATTTGACAGGTCGGGTTGAATTACATTGGGCTCATGTTGATGGTGCTGAGGTTTACAAGATTTATAGATCTTCAACTCTTTCTGAGAATAAAGCAGATTGGACTTTAATAGGAGAATCATCGACTTTTAGTTCTGATGGTGTCTTTTTTCAGGATTTAGAGGTTGTTGCTGGTGAATTATACTATTACAGAGTAACTATCGTTGACAGAAAGGGTGTTGAAGGTATTATGTCACCATTAACCCTTGCTGGTTCTGGTCAAGCTGGGAATGGTATTATCTCTGGAGTAATAAATGATATTCAAGCAAGTGAAGGAACTCGTGGGCAGACGATTGAGGTAAGTTGGGCTTCATTTAATGGTGCACACTACTATAAGGTCTATCGAAGTGAAGCCTATGAGGATGGAACTGTTGGACCTAAGATTCTTGCAGGTACTCACTATCACATTGCGAATGCTCCACGTCAAGAATTTTTAGATAATAAGCAGTTTGAAGAGGGGCTTGCGGTTGAGCCTGGTAAATTTTATAGATACTGGGTCGTTGCTTTTAATTTAGCAAATGAACAGACTGCTTTAAATGAGCAAAATTATAAGACTGGATTTATTTTTCCAACTCCATTTGATGTTGTTGCAACATTAGGAACAAGGATTGGTGAAATTGAAATAAAATGGGATTATGATTCCAGGTTTAAGAATTATCCTAGTGTTACTTTTGATACTTTTAGGATTTATTCGAGTTCTCTCCCTGGTGGTGTTGCAGAGGCTCCAATTGATAAGCAAACATATTTTGGTATTTTTATTCCTAATGAGATTACAGAATATCCATTTGAAAGATTCTTTAGAGTTACTGCTGTATTTATAATTGGAACAGAGACTATTGAGACTCGAAAATCTATCGAGGTAAAGGGTTCTATTGTTAATCCTAGCTCAATTACACCTAATGCTGATTTTCCATTAGCTATAAACTCTTCAATTCCAAGCGCTCCTGGAGTTCTTGATCTATTTTGGCCAGATATGAATAGTAGTAATAGCCAGATGAATGGCCAGACACCTTCAAAGTATATTGTATATCGATCAACTAGTGAGAATGGATTCTACACTAAGCGTGGTGAGGTTGCAGTAAAAGAGGGTGATAACTTTTTTCATTTTAGAGATTATTCATATAGTGGAGAAGGTATAGAGGCTTCAATCGAGGCGTCAACTGAGTATTGGTATAGAATAGTCTGCTCTTCTGCAAATGGTGCAGTTGGTGGATTTAGTTCAGGAATTGCCGGTTATGTGACTAGCCCTGTATTGTCATCTTCAGGACAGCAGGTTGGTGACTCTATTGTCTTGAATTGGGAGGCAAGTGAGGATCCGTTATTAGCAAATTATTTAATAAATAAAAAATCTATTGCGCCAGATTTGAGTGAGAGCAATGAGGAACTTATTGTTGCTTCTACAGCTATTACTTTTTCTGATAATTACATAGACAACGATTGGACTTATGAGTATACAGTTTATGCGCAGGGTCCTTTTATTGGGGCTTCTAGATCTACAAGTATTGCTTCTGAGAAGATCTCAGTTAAGGTCTTGCCTATTCCTGTTATAAATAATTCAGAACTTATGGAGGCTGTCGGCGGTGCTGATTTGACTGTAGCTTGGGATCAGATTGAAGAGGCAGAAGGATATAAGGTCTATAAGAGTGCGACAAATAATGCTCCTGCTAAGAGAGCTACTCTTGGGGGTGAATTAATAGCAATCCTTGATGGAGATACTTTTGAGTTTGCTGACACCTCTGTATCTGCGGGTCAAGGTGGCTGGTATTGGGTGACTGCAATCTATCCTGCTGAGGAGAGTGATTTTAGTTCACCAGTCTATGGATATAAATTAGGAAGTGTAGAAAATGTATTTATCTCTCCTGTATTTGTTGCAGGTTCATACGATGGAAAGGTCTTAATCTCTTGGCCTGAGGTTCAGGGCGCAACTTCATACGCATTGATATATTCTCTTGATGGAGTAGATCAACCACATGTATTGACAGCTAATTTGGCTGAAGAGGTAGAATTATCAGTTGGAGTAACCTTAAATGTTATGATTAGTGCATTCAATGTTAGGGTTGAAGGTGGTCCACTTTCTGATTCTGTGGAATTTATCTATAACAATGAGGCTGCATCTGCACAGAATTTAACTGCTTCTAAGGGTGATTTTGCTCAAAAGGTTGAGTTGAGTTGGGATGCTCCGTCTGGAATAACAGTCTCTTCGTATAAGATTTTCAGAGATGATGAAACTATATCTGAGATTGATGGTTCTTTGACCACATATACAGATTCAAGCCCTACACGTGGAAAGATTCACTATTATTCAATCGTAGCTGTTGATTCTGAGTTTAATGAGGGGTCTCCAAGTATCCCAGAAGCTGGATATATCTTGAATACTCCACAGAATATTACTGCTTCACAAGGTATCTATCGAGATAGGGTTAGAGTTACATTTGATTCAGAGGTCTCAAGCTTCTTTTTCGCTTTAGAAGAGGCTCCAGAGGTTGCGTTGACAACTTCACTAGTCTCTGGTGATGATGGACATTATGTCTATGATTTATTATTAGATGAGACTTTGATTGGCGAAGAGCTAAATATCTTGATATCAAATATCGATACTGAATCTGCTAAGGTTACCGCACCTGCTATTGTTGGATATGTTCTTGGTCTAGTCGAGAATATTACAGCTTCTGAAGGTGATTTCTTGAACAGAATTGAGGTTAAGTGGGAAGTTGTTCCACGAGCACAGCGTTATAGAATATGGTTTACAACAAATCCAACACCATCTAGCGAGGATGATTGGAGTAAAATTCAGGTTGTACCAGAGATTGCTGAAGTTGAGGGTGTGACTTATGCTACATATCAGCATCCAACAGCACCTGCTGGACTGCCAGTCTACTACAAGGTTCAAGCTATGACAAAGGCTGGAGGTGAGGGGGCTATTCTTCCTCTTGCAGCAGAGAATACAGCATTGGGATTTATTCTTGCTAAGCCAATAAATATTAACTTCGAAGATAATGGAGTTGCAACTGTCGCTGGATCTGGAACTCGAGGAACTGATTCTACAAATATGAAGATTATTTGGGATAGTCTCCTTTCAGAGGTTGCTGTTGGCGAGGGATCTCTTGAGGTTATTGTTGAAGCTACCTCAAAGAACGGGGTTGATTGCAACCCAAGTGGAACTACATATCCGCTATTAGGTGAATTTGTCTATTCTGGTTATGGAACTTCTGCTAGTTCTCCAGTGCCAGTTGGAACACCGATTGATTTTACTATATATTTAAGAAGGACCTTGGCTGATTCGACAGTTGTCGATGGACCTTCTGAGAGTGTAACCTTTACACCTGTGTTCAATGCTCCAATAATCAGACAAGATAGCATTGTCGATGGTGTATTTAACAACGAGAGTGCAGATGTGGATATGACTGTTGCTTGGGATGGTATAAGTGCTGACTACATAAATGGTTATGTTGTCTATAGATCTAGAACTAAGGATGATTTAAGCACTTACTCAGCGCTTAACCTATCAACATCAGGAAGTTCATTAGTAACAGCAGCTGATACTGGAGAGATTGCAAGTGACGCACCTTCTGGTCGATCTGGAGCTTATTTCTACAGGATCAAGGCTAGGAATAGTGTGGATTCTCTATCAGAGTTCAGTGATGCTCTTGAGGTCTACAAGAAGCCAGATAGGATAAATCCTAACTCTCTTGCTAGCTCAAATCGAGCAATTGTTGATGCGATTAGCATACAGTGGGCAAATATTAAGGGTGTAGATAAATATAAGGTCTACTATAGCTGGCAAAGTACTACTAGAGTTGAGAGTGATATTGCTGCGGTTGTCTCTGCAACAATGAGTATGGATACAGTCTCATTTGAATTAACACATCTAGTTAAGGATGGTTCTCCATTAAAGCCTGGTTCGTATACTTTCTGGGTTAGGCCAGTAGTTAGCTCGCAAAGTAATGGCGGAATACGAGCAGATCTTGATGGAAATGTTGCTGAAGATAGATTTACTAGTGGCTCAATAGAACTCACCGATGACAGATGGATTAAAGAGGTCTTGAAAGAGATGCGAGCTTCAGCTGAGACTCTTGGTCGACGCAATGAGGGACATTGGGAGTGGTCAAAGGCTTCGTGGGGCAGTAGACAAAATTGGGCTTGTGGCTCTAATCCTAACAATATTCCAGATGGAATCTGGAGTTATTCAGATAAGCAGATTGTACCACATAATAAAGGAATTGTTAATAGTCCTGTATTGGGAGAGAGAGTTTTATCTTCAAGTACTACTGTTTTTGGTTGGGATGCTTGTTATACTGGTCACAGATACTGGTATAAGAATTCATCACAGAGTGGTTATATGACTATTTTTGGTACTGTGTGGGATTTTAAAACTTTCACTGGCACTTTTGGTGGTCAATCAGGACGAGTTCAGGATTCTAGAATCTTTACTAGATATGTCAATGAGACTTATGGTAATCCTAAGTTCGGTCCGATAGAGATAACTGGGCCATATCCTGGATACTTACAGTTAGGAAATGATACTGGTGATATTGATAGTGGGCTTTCTGCTAATCATGATGCAGATATCTCTGGTCTTTCTAATGCCACTGGAGGAAAGATACACATCGCAAGAGATGTTAACTCTTCTGCGGTATATACTGGAAATGCATCTAGCCCTATAAACATGGGTGCATTTACAACAAAGAATTTCAATGCAGGTTTGCATTGGAACTAAGAGGTAGTATATGAATAAAAAGATAAGTTTTATAAAAATTACATATATTATGCTTCTGCTAGCAATAACCTTGGTTATTGCTGGCTGTAAGGATAGTATATTAAATGAGATGGAACAGATCTCAAAAGGCGAAATTGAGTTGTCACCAGTTATGAAGCAGCCTTATGTTATAGATGAGGAGGAGAGTCTTTATAAAGATGATCCTATGCCAACTAGCTCTATTCCAGCTCCTAGTAATCTGTATATAGAAGGGGTTGGGCTTACTGGAGATCTAACTTTGAACTGGAGACCTGTTGAGTATGGTGATTCAAAGGTTTATTACAATATATATCGGTCTACAGATGGAGTTAACTTTCAAAGGTTGAGAGCAGAGTTAGAGTCTTCTCTTTATCCTGATACTACAATTGAGGTAGGTGTTGATTACTATTATGCAGTAAAGACTGTTGTAAGAGAGAAGGTTGGAACAACTGAAAAAATTAAGACTAGTCCATACAGTTTTCTTGCTCACGGATATACTTTAGGGTATGTAACAGGACAGGCTGCATCTTATCTTGATTACACAGATAGAGTTGATGTTAATTGGAATCCGGTGCCAGGTGCACGAGCATATGAGGTTAGACGAAGAACTACAACTCCACTTGGTGATTGGGAACTTCTCTCGTATGAAGTAGAGCCTAAGTTTGTGGATTTAGTCAAAGATTTAGGTGGAAAGGCTACACCAGGTCAGAGATATGAGTATAAGATTAGCGCAATTAGTAAGAATAATGTAGCAAGAGAGACTATTGCAACTTGCTTTGGATTGGCTAGGCTTGCAGCATCACCTGACCGCGTGAAAGAGACAACAATAGTGATTGGTAAGGCATGGTTCAAGGATGCTATCTATGTCTCATGGGGTGGTGTCTCTGGTTCCGCTAAATACAATGTCTATTCGTCATTAACAACAGAGAATACTAGTTTTACAACTCCTATTGCAAACTCACCTTCTGATTCTAAGACATATGCCCTTGATGAGTTTGTTGAAAATGATGTAAATGCAATTGGAACAAAGAGAGTCTACTATAGAGTAAGTAGTTTGAACGAGTACTCGTATGAGGGACAGTTATCTAACTTAAACTCGTCTACTCATTACGGAACTCTTCTTGCTTCGCCTGATGTTTTTGTACCAAGAATTTATAATTCTGAAAATCTTGTAAAGGTTACATGGTCTGAAGTAGCAAATGCAACTTCATACATGATATTCAAGAGTGAGCCAGTGTTTATTGGAGATTCTGCACCTTCTAATTTTGCAAGCTGGAAGTACTACTCTAGCACAGAAGGTGAGGAGTGGCAGACAATGACATTCGGGTTTGATCAGATCGACCTTGATAATGTGAGTACTTTTAAAGAACACTTTGGTACATCTTTTGTAGATACAGCAATACCTGAGGCTAATACACAGGTTTATTATCGAATAATTCCTCTCAATAGCATCGCAATGGATTTTGCTCAAGAGGGTGAGATTCTTCATGCTTTTAGAGATAAGAAACCAGGAATTGGTGGACAGAAGACAGCAGTTGCTATAAATCTACCTGCTAATCCACAAGAGTGGCTAATAGTCTCTGATGTAACTTCTACTAATAGTTCATTGAAAAATTTAGCATTAGCCAATCCTGGATATAATGCTGTCGTCTTAGATATCCCAGATGAGTATGTCTCTTTGCTTCCTGCAGTTAATTTAAAGGTTACAAGAACATATAGATATGGTGATGGGCATCAAGGATATAATGCTTCAAAAACCGATAGATCTTCTCACACTGCCTTGAATAATCCAGATCCAGCTAATATTCCCTGGGAGAAGACAATTGATGTAATTGTAGCAGATATAGATACAACTCCTGAATTATTCACAACTGGAAGTTTAGAGTTTAAAGATAATCTAGCTGATAGAATTGGGGGAGAGGATGTATATGCAGTATGGCTTAAGACTCACACAAACGCAGGTGGAGCAAACCCATGGTATGAGAGAAAAGAGAATAATATCGATGGAGACTACGTATTAGTTAGAAATCCTGACGGACAACCAGAAGGACATGAGTGGCACTATCTGAAATGGGATTGGGTGGTTCGAAAATATATGAATAATCCTGGAAATCCTAATCAGAATTCTAATAGATTTGCTAGAGTCAACTTACTTGAGGCAGTTCGTTGCGATTATAGGATTGAACTAACATGGAAGGAGAGTGAACTATCTGTCTCAGATAAAGTAGTCTCTACTCCAGTCTATGGAATTCCTGCTCTTACTCCAAGAGAGTTTACATCTTTAGCATTCTTTATTAGAGAGGTAGCATTCTACAAAATTCCTATGTCATTCTTAGATGAGGTTTATGAACAAGGAGTTGGAAATGCTGATACTTCAGATAAGAATGTTCCAGGCAAGATAGAGGGTAGACTTAAGATGTGGGGAGGTTCCCTTGATCTTTTTGCTTTGACTATCAAAGCTAATGCTGCAACTGAAGATGGTCCTTCAGGGATAGGAGTTGTAGATTTTCCAGGAATTGGAATTAAGTTGAGCTGGAATATTGCATTAAAGCTTGGAGGTGAGCCAAGAAGGTCTATCGATGGATCAATATTTGATATATTTACACCATTTGGAAATGGTAAGCTCCAACTTTGGGCTGACCTGCTTGGGGGAACTTATCAACACGGTGTCTATGGTGGAGATATCAGAGTTACATATAACAATTATTCTAATCAGAAGGTTGAGTTAGGAATTTGTAACGAATATGGTGGAACAAATGGTTGGCAAAGAGCCTCTGGAAGTAGTCCTGCTGATTATGATAACCGATATACAAGTGTTGGATGGGAGGTTTCAGGAAAGACTTATCCTGGATTCTAGAATTTGAAATAAGATAAAAAAATGGGGCTGTTCAATAGTATTGACAGCCCCTATTTTTGTGTTTATTTATTCAATGCTATTAAGATCAGTTAGGCCTGTTTTTTTAAGATATTTAACTTTTACCTTCTGGGTTGGAGATAAAAATGGAAGAAGCTCTTCGTTAATCCTAAGCAAAGCCTTGTATTTATTGTTGTTTGAATCAAGAATATAATAGACAGTTGAGTTATCAAGAGTTGCTGATGTTATTTTTTTAATAATTATCTCAGTCTCTATTAGTGTTGTTTGATCAATTATTACTGAGTCGCCTAGATAATTGCTTATTGCCTTAGCAATTCCATCACTAGCATCTGTGACTACGACTTTCTGATAATCTACAACATCTACAAATGAGTACATCTTCACAAGCCCTGCATTATCTTTGAGTGAGATAAAATATGTTGGTTTGTTGTTCAAATTAACAAGTAGTGGAAAGGTTGGTATGTAGTTCATCTGCTGAACTTGACCTTTTGCACTTGCCATAGCTGAGTACTCTTCTGCGCCAGGAGCCTCGTAGAAATTCGTCTTTTTTGTTCTTAGGTTAGTCATTATGAAACCAAGGATAGACTCATCGCCAGTTGCAGATGTTATTCCAGTATAGAGGTAGACATCATTGTTGAAGACAGTGTAATTGTATCCTCTAGTTGTTTTTACAACGTTTTTCTGGCTGAAGATTGAATTGAAGAACCCATCTGAGAATTTTCCCCAGTGATCTACTTTCTCAATAATTAGATCTGCTGGATAGACATGATCTACCCAAGTAGGAACATCTTCCACCTTGTAGAATTTGGCTTTTCCATCAACAGGGTTTAATATAATTACTCCATTGACCTTTGCACGTATTCCAATTCCAGCATAACTTAGAGTTGGAACAATCCAGAAAGGGTTGCCATCTTCATCGATTTCGAAAGTTTTTTCGCCAAAATTCTTAGTTGGATATTTGAAGCGAAGTTTTCTATTAAGGTCTTTGCTAAGTATTGCAGAGTCCATGTATTTCATTCCACTTTCTAGTCTTACAAGCTTTGATTCTCCGCTGACTGAGTTAACTGTGATATAGCCCATTATTCCAGTCTTGCGATTTGATATAAATTTGAAAAAGTCGTTGTATTCTAGTGGTGTTACCCTAATTATCTGATTCTGAAAATTTATCTGGGTGTAGAGATTTGATACGCTAAACTGAGAGACCAGATCTGCCATTTGACCCATAACTCTATCGCCAAGCCTCATACTCGATGACTTATCAATAATAGGAAGAGCTGAAGACTCTAGTGATCGTACATCCTTTGTGAATTCACTTGATTTGTCAATTTCAATCCTTTGGGAATAAGCCTTTGACATGAAAAGAGGTGATGCAATCAAGTTGACAATTGCAATCATTAAAAAAATCGAGACTATACTTCCGATTAATATCGCATTCTTCAGGTTGGATTTTTTTACCTTTCTGAATTTAAGATTTTTAATAATCTCTTCGAGAGGATTTGCACCTTTGTTTGTTGATGATTCGTGTGCGAAATTTTTGATTTTTCCTTTTCCCAGACTTTGGAAAAAGTAGACAGCCAGAATAAAGGCCAAAAAGTACCAGAACGACTTGTTGCTTGGATTTATTGCTGGAAGCTTAATGTAATAATAGATAAAACTTACAACAATTGTAATACTTAAATCTTTGAATAATTTTTTCATATATACTCCTAGCAATAGTATAAACAGAAGCAAAGTTTTCATCTAGGGTCTTATTGAAAAAAGCAAAAAAAAACTGAGAGTAATCTCTCAGTCTTCGCGAGCGACGGGACTTGAACCCGCGATCCCCGGCTTGACAGGCCGGTGCGATAACCAGCTTCGCTACACCC
>JAFGXN010000144.1 GCA_016936615.1 Spirochaetales bacterium
GTAAAGGCAGAACTAGTCGCAATTTGCGACCGGTTCGAATCCCTGAAGCATTCAAGTTCAAATCCCTATTGAATTTATTGGTATTTGGGAAGAGATGTATAACCCAGAGTTTAATTCCCACGAATTCGAGGGAATTAAAAATCAGGCAGGAATGAACAGTTATAAAAAAAGAGTCAAAAAATGGATAGAAAAAAATCTGCCATAGGATTCATTTCAAAGATGCTGGTACTTATGCAGATAAAATTGCTCACTGATGATAGTGGCATGAAGAATCTGAAATAATGCTCTTTTTCGCATAGCTGACTCCCTTCATCATTTATCCCTCTTAGTAGTAGCAGAACACCGATAAAAACACCGATAAAAACACCGATAAGTTGCGTTAATCGAACATCTTTTATCAGCTTCCACTATCTGACGCTGATGCTCCAAATGCCCCACCCCAGGAACTATCACTTTTTCCCAAAAAAACAAAATTTGAAATTTAAAAAATTGACTGTTACCTTAACTTGCCATACAATACAGCTTATATTAAAAAAAGAATTAAATATTGCCTGTAAAAAGGCATTTTGGAGGTATTTAATGAAAGTTGATTTTATAATTGTAGGGGGAGGTCCTGCTGGTTGTGCTGCAGCGCTAGAGGCTAGGAGGCTTGGTTTTGAGAAGGTTGTTGTGATAGAGCGAGCGAGTTTGCCTAGACTCAAACCATGTGCTGGCGGAATTTCCATGCGGGCTGAAAACTTGCTGAAAGAGTTCAGCTTTTACCCAGAGCTTGAACCTTTGATGCACAAGGTCGGGAGTGCTAATTTGACCCTACCAAATGGAAAATGTTTCGAGCTTAAGGGTGATGCCTCTGCGTCGGTGATGAATCGTCAGGTGTTTGATGATTTTCTGCAGAAGCAGGTTATTGCTTCGGGGGCTGAGATTATCAGTGGGGCTAATGTTGAAAATATTGAAAAGGCTCAGAACGGTCGCACAATTGTGAGGGGCGCTAAGGGTGAGGAAAAAATTGAATTTGAGTCGTCGGCTGTAGTTGTCTGTGCTGGTGCAAATCACCGTTTCCATCAGGATACTAGGAAAAAAGTTCGTATCGTGGGATGTACTGCTTGGTTTGAGGGTTGTAACTTTGATCCAACCAAAATGGAGCTGATCTTTGACAAGAGTCTACGTCCACATTACGGTTGGCTTTTTCCAGAATCTGAGACTACATGCAATATCGGAATCTGCCTTTACCAGAAAAAGCTGAACGGCCGGTCGGTTCTCGACGTCTATCAGGATTTCATTCAAAAATATTATAGCGAGCGAATGAAAAATGCGACAACTCTAGTTTCCGCTAAGGTTCACCCAATATTGCCTGCTCGATCTATCCGCAGCCATGGGTTAGATGGGACCTTGCTTGCTGGAGATGCATCACGTCTAGTCAACGCCTTCACCGGTGAGGGTATCAGTTACGCCCTCTTAAGTGGTAAAATCGCAGTTCAAGCCTGGGCTGAAGGCCTCAAGGATGGCTGGAGCTGGGAGAGAATCAACAAGCAATATGAGAATTTATTAAAAAAGGAGATTCGTGGCAGCATGAAAAAAGGTTTTCTACTTGCAGAAACAGCTACACCGTTGCTAATCCTAGCTGGCTTGTTTGCAGATAATTCATTTGTTAAAAAGCAGGTGACAAAGCATCTCAGCAAGGTCTAGGAATTGCCAATAAATCTGTAAAATTGAAACACCCTATGGGAATGTCACTTTTTTTATAAAACAACCTATGGAAATATCAAAATTTTGGTTGATTTACCTATGGAAATATCATAATATATATAATATGGAAAGAATGGCATTAACTCATCTAGAAAGATGGAAGAGTAGGGCAAACAGAAAACCTTTGATTATTCGTGGTGCTCGGCAGGTTGGAAAAACTGAGCTTGTGAGGATCTTTGCAAAAAGGCATTTTGAAAATTTTATAGAAATAAATTTTGACGAAACTCCTGAAAAAAAAGAGCTGTTTTTGCATCCTGATGTGAATCGAGTCATGCGTCTAGTTGAGGTTGATGTTGAGAAAAAAATAATACCAGGGAAGACCTTACTTTTTCTTGATGAGATTCAAGTTGCGCCTGAGATTTTTGCTAGATTAAGATATTTTTACGAAAAGTTACCGCAGCTGCATATAATTTGTGCCGGATCACTCTTAGATTTTACACTTGCAGAACATAGTTTTTCCATGCCGGTTGGCCGGATTGAGTATATGTTTCTAGGACCTATGACTTTCGAGGAATTTCTTGTAGCAGGAGGGCGCAACAATTTACTTGATTTTCTTTTTAATTATCATATTTCAGAGGATATCCCCCAGTCAATTCATAGCCAGTTAGTCGATTCTTTGAAAGATTATTTTGCATTGGGAGGAATGCCTGGTGTCCTGGCAGCTTATTTTTCTGCTGATAAAGATTATTTAGAAGCTGGGCTAGAGCAGGCCTCATTGGTACAGACCTATTATGATGATTTTACAAAGTATCAAGGAAAAATTGACATTCCTCTGCTTCAAGAAGTTTTTAACAAGGTTCCTACTTCAATTGGGGCGATTACTAAATATGTTTCATTCAGTAAAAATGCTAGGGCAAGTCAGATTTCCCTCTGTTTGGATAGTCTTGAAAAGGCTAGGCTCTTGTATCGTGTTTATCATAGCGCTGCAAATGGGCTTCCTCTCGCAGCAGAAAAGGAAGCATCAAGGTTCAAACTGCTTTTTCTTGACATCGGCTTGATGAATAGCATGCTTGGTTTAAGAGCTAACGATTTTGTTGGTTGTGATGATCTTGTTGCAATCCATTCAGGGTCATTAGCCGAGCAATTTATCGGGCAGCATCTCATGTACTCTTCGCAGCCGATAAGTGATGCCTCGTTATTCTTTTGGATGCGTAGCAAGAAAGGTGCTACTTCAGAAATAGATTATCTTTTTTCATGTAAAAAAAACATTGTACCTGTCGAGGTAAAGTCTGGCAAGACCGGGACATTAAAGTCATTGCAGGTTTTTGTTATTGAAAAAAAGTCAGATCTTGCGCTTCGCTTTAATTCTGAACCACCAACACTTTGCAATCTCGTAACATCAATTAGCAACAGACCTGAACAATCTTTTCGTCTATTGTCACTACCTCTCTACCTCGTAGGACAGACATCTAGGTTGCTCGAAGAGTGTTGCTGCTAGACATCTTACATTAATGTTAATTACCCAACCAGCCCTGGTTACGAAAAAAGCTGAAACCCTAAAGGATTTCAGCTTTTTGTTATTTATCGTCGGGCTGAGTTTGTTCTGGTGTGTTGGTTGGTTCTGTCTGGATTTGGTTTTCTCCCTCGACGTCGTGTCTCGGTAGAAAACCCGTCTCCGTCGCTGGCGGCAGACGTCGTGTCTGCCTTCCGCTTCGCGCGCTCCTTTGTGTTTATTCACTCACTTTTGAGCCACAAAGTGGACAAAACAGACTTGAAAAATCCCGAGACTGTTGTAAACTATAATCGTATTGAGTTTATATTATTATCAATTGTCTTACCGAAACTGGGTCATGCGAAGAATTTCCGGTTTCTTTTACCCTTTTAAATTTTTCACAAAATATATCTCGGGTAGAAATTAAGAAAAATTGAAATTTTGAGAGGGAAATGACAAGTGTGGGACTCTGGTAAATATCTGGTGGGTGGAAAATATTCCGGAATCTGGTTGTTTGAAAAGTCTCAAGATAATAAATATCAGTTTAGTGTTATTAAGTAAGTAGAGAGGTTGAAACATTGAAGAAAATAATATCTATTATTGCCGTTATTTTAGTTTTTTATTCTTGCGTCACTGAAAATTTAAATTTTGTTGCGGGTGAACAAAAAATAGCAAAAGTTGATTATTTATCTGACGATAATTCTATAACATCTACGACTTTTTATGA
>JAFGXN010000145.1 GCA_016936615.1 Spirochaetales bacterium
AGGAAGCTTGATTTCCAATTAGAGATGAAATACATCGAGAAATCTGGTTATGATCAGGGGCTTCAAGAGGGTAAGCTTGAAGGTAAGTTAGAAGGTAAGTTAGAAGGCAAGCAAGAAGGTAAGTTAGATGGAAAAACTGAGCTTCTCCATAAATTATTAGTAAAAAAGTTTAATTATAAAGAATCTGATCTTTCTGGGATTATAAAAGATTTTGGAAATTACAGCATAGATCAGCTGTTTGAATTTGCTGTGGATGCGAACTCTTTTGAAGAGTTTCTTGAACAAATTAAGTAGATTTACATCTTCCAATCATGAATTATATAGCTTTAGGATTGCTCCTAAGGCTATATAAAATATCAATAATTTCAAGAGAAAATTAAATATGCATTGAACGAAAGTGCTAGTGTAACGATATAACTAAAAGAAAATGTCTTATGTGTTAGAATTCTTTTCTAAGAAAAATCCATGACCATATATTAAGCCTTTTCGCTTTTGTTTGAGATAAAAAAAATATTTTAACAAATATACGTTATTGTGTAATAATTCACAATAGTTAAAAAAAACACAAAAAAATACAAAAAAAGATTGTTGAATTTGAAAACTCGTTTTACAATCTCTTTATGGAAGGGAATATTATGGAAAAATTCATTATGTCTATCGATTCGGGTGGGCAAGGTATTAGATGTTTATTGTTTAATAAAAAAGGTGAAATGATTCAGAAGGAGTATCAGAGGACGCCTGCGGAGCATCCAAGTCCTGGTGCTGAAGAGCATGATCCTATTTTGTTAAGAGATTCTATGTTTGATGTTGTTCGTCGTGTTTTAGATAAGCAGAAAATAACTGCATCTGAGGTTGAGGCAATTGGCATTAGCAATCAGCGAGCCTCTTTCTTGTTGTGGGAGAAGGAGACAGGAAAACCGTTGTGCAATCTAATTAGCTGGGCAGATGTTCGAGCAGCGAAGATTACAGATCAGATGAATAAGAACAAGAAGTGGCAAGGTTTGAAGAATTTCGCAAAGGTGGCTAGCAAACTTACTGGAAGTAAGATGTTGACCGCTACATCAATGTTGAAGTTTACAACAGATCACGTCCCTTGCAGATTGAACTGGTTTTTTTCTACACATCCAGAAATTAAGAAGCGTTGCGAAACTGGCGAGGTTCTATTTGGTACGCTAGACACGTGGTTTGTCTATTCGTTGACAAAAGGTGAAAAGCATCTGACTGATATGTCGAATGCGGTAACGACATCTTTGTTTAATCCTTTTCAATTGAAGTGGAATGAGATGTTTTTTAATATCTTTGATATTCCGTCAAAGATGTTTCCATCTGTTATTGATACTAATGGGGATTTTGGTTTGACAGATCCAGAGCTTTTTGGGGCAGCAATACCTATCAGATGTGTTATTGGAGACCAGATGGGTGCATTATTTGGCCATTGTTGCTTTGAACCAGGTGAGATTAAAATTTCTCAAGGCTCAGGGGCTTTTGTTGATATGAATGTTGGTCATAAGCCTGGGATTTCGAAGAGAGGTTTGTTTCCACTGTTGGCTTGGTCTATTGACGGAAAACCTACATATATGTTGGAGGGGTTTGTTGCTACAGCAGGAACATTGATAAATTGGCTGGGAAATGGTATCGGGCTCTCTTCTACTGGACCTGAATTGGACAGTTTTGCTGAGCAGTGTGATGATACAGATGGTGTAATCTGTTTGCCAACTCCTGCTGGAATAAGATTTCCATATTTTAATCCAGATATGCGTGCCTGTATCTTGGGGTTGTCGTTGTCAACCCATAGAAAGCATGTAGCGAGAGCTGTTCTTGAGGGAATTGCCTTGCGACTTGTTGATATTATCACTGGAATGAAGAAGGATGCGAAGCAAGAGATTGCTAGTATAAAGGTTGATGGAGGATTGAGCAAATCAAATGTCCTTCTTGAGAGTCTTGCTAATTTTGCAAATATTACTGTTAGGCGGGCCTCAGAGCCTGATTTGTCTGGGACTGGGGCTGCATATATGGCAGGATTGGCTACTGGATATTGGGCATCTAAAGAAGAGTTGTTGAAAATCCAAGAAGAGTATACGATTTTTGCACCATCAATCTCTGATAAGAAGCGTGAGCAGAAATTAAGGCGTTGGAATAAGTCAATTAATTCAATAATGAAGATTGATAAGAAGCCAATTGCAGGAAGACGAGCATATCAAGATCGAGATTAGTTTTAAAAAATAAAGGCCCTGTCTGAGATTTATTATTCTCAAACAGGGCTTTTTTTTTATTTGGCTTGTTCAGCTAATCGGGTATCAGCTAAATCATAGATATCTTTGTAGTTGGGAAAGCCTGGAAGAAGATTCTTGCTAAAGAGCAGATCATGCATCAGGGCTTGATGTCCTAGGTCATTTGGATGGAGAGTTCCACTTGTGGAGAATACTCCAGGAGTATCCACATCGGGACCAGCTCCTTGGACAATCACAGATTCTGATGCGGTTCTAAACCATCTTTTTCCATTATTTGCAAAAATCTTAAATTCTTTCCACGGCCTAGGCTGTTTGTTTCCAATAAACTTTCCATATTCCTCTGGTTTATATGGTTGATCAAGCGCCATATGGTGTTGTTGGTAGTCGACTAATCTTAGCGGAACATAGTTCCAATTAAGCTCTTTTGAAATCTCTTTTTTTATCACTTCGAGAGGTTTAAAGACATTGTTTACGATAAACTCTGTGTCATAACCATTTATTGCAAGACCTAGTGCTGGCGCAAAGTCTTCAAGTAGCCTAGTTCCAGGTATTGCAGGGCAAGGGTATGCTAAGAGGTATTTCTCTTTAACCTTTACTTTCTTCGACAACTCCTCTTCAAGTTTACGGTATTCATCTGCTATTCCATTTAGACCTGGAAGTGGTTTAAACTGCTTGCCCATCAAAATTCCAAGAGGTGTATCAAATACTCCTCGCTTGATAGAGTCGTAGAGGCGCTCAATCTTTTTTTTGTAGCGATCATCTATTCCCTTTTTGCTAGGGCTGTAGACTACTAGGTGTGTTGCGACAGGGACAAATCCTACATCATTGCCACCTACAGAAATATAGAGTTGGTCTATTTCACGACCATCACAGAGCTCTGCGAGCTGATCTACCTGTGGTGGCATAGGGTCAAGATCAAAAGGATCTTCAACTCCGCTATATTCGCCTATGACGCCTTTCTGAACAGTCGCTCCAGATGCAGCTAAGAAGATAAGTGTTATTGAAGAGTGTGGATCATAATTCTCAAGGAAGAGAGCGGTCTGAGGTCCCCATGCTAGTGAAGATCTATGTCCTCTGAGATGGTTTATGCTTTCAAGTGAACCTGGTCCACCATCTGCCCAAATTGAGGGCTTAGACTTGTCGTATTGAAGCTCAGGATTGCCTTCGCCAGAGGCATAGGAATCACCTATAACTGCAATCAGGTAGTTCTTCGGATTTATCTCTATCTGTATTGTTGTCTGCTCGAAGTTACAGGATATGCTTCCTTGTCCTGTAGGGATATTTGTAAAATATGCACGAGGAAAGATTGTCTTTGATATATGAGTCTTACCATTTGAATCGGTAAGTGTCCATGAAAAAGGACCTCTAAACTCATCAGCGTCATCTATCTTTAAGCTTATTCCATATCCATCTGGATTGACATACTCCTTCGTATTTGGAATATCAATTCTTCCATCTTCATTTTTGTCAAAACCGAAATGTTTGTCCATCTCCCACAGAATTTGCGGATTAGCAGAGACTGTGAAGCTTAAAATTAAAAAAGTAAAAAGTAAAATTTTTTTCATAATACACCCCAATAAGTGTAGTATATCACAAAAAAAAAGCTATTCAATTAGAAAATTGAATAGCTTTCAAATTATTTTGTGTTTTTTTTAAAAACAATATTTATCTCAACAGGATCATTGAGTATAAGAATGTCTAATATTCTGTAGTTGAAGAATATCTTTCCATCTTTGACAGTTCCACCTTTTACAGAGATAATCTCTCCGCCAACTTCAACCTCTAGCTTAAGGTAGGCAGCTTTGACAGCCTTTTCAAAAGCAGGGTTGATTCCTGTGATCTGCCCCTCTTTGTTGGTAGTATTTTGTTCAAAGAACTCTGCTAGGAATTCTATATATGACTCCTCAGTCTCTTCGATATCAGGAACAGGAGCAAACATGCTGATTAGGCTTTTTGCATTATCCTCTGGAATTAGAGTTTGCAGATCCTTGAAATTATATTTATCAAGGTAAAAGCTGACAGTTACAATTCCTTCCTCATCTTCTTTGTAGCTGATAATATTCTCAGTCTTCTGGGCATATTCTCCGGTGATGTTCTTCTTTGACTCTTCGATAATATCATTTATGTTATTGAAGGAGATCTTCATTATCAACTCATTCACAGATGGAGTCTTGAACTCTTCAAGTGTGAAAAGTTTTGTCTCTTCAAAACCTTTACGTGTAGTCTCTTCATCGAAGATATTTCTTTCATTCATTGGGGGCAGTTGCTCTGGCATAATTTGATTTGCTAGTAAGTATGCCTTAGTAACAAGGAAATCTTCCATCTTTATTGCAATGTCTATTGAGCCTGACCCATCAATGCCGACCTTAATCTTTTGCTCTGCTGTACAACTCATAAGCAAAACAAGAACTGTAATTAAGCTAATTAACAAATTTTTCTTTTTCATAAGGCTAAATTTAATAACTCTTGGCAATACAGTCAATAAAAAAACTTCCATTTTTCGATAATTTTGTGATATTATTTAGAAATGTTAGTATATTTTCTTGGTTTTTTGCTTTTTGTTGTTTTGTTAGTCTCTCTGTTTATTCTTTTTTTAGTCAAAAGTAAGGTTAAACGACGGGTTAGATATCTTCTTGTGCCACTTTTCTCTGGCTTATCAGTCGTAGCTATCAATTATTTGCAGCTGTTTGTCGAAGGATTTGAGTTGGTAGACTATGGTTTTCTAGCAATTCTTGTTGAAGATTTGGTGAAGATTCTTTTGATTGCTATATTTTCGAAGATACTATTGTATGGTGTAGAGAAGGATCAGAGATTGGGAATACTTGTCTTGGTTGCGTTCGGTGGTGCAGTTGGATTTGCTGCTGTCGAAAACTTTTTATTTTTTCTAAAAAAAATTGAGAGCTTAACTGCAAGCTTTCTTATATTACGGGCAATTTTACCTACTTTTATCCATATAATATTATTCTTCTCTTACACTTTTGTTCTTTTCCCTGAGACGAAAAGAGATGGCAAATATTTTATTCAGGGCTTTGGCTTGGGGTGTATTCTTTTATTGCATTTTTCATATAATTTAATCTTTTCTTCACAGTTATTTAGTATGAGTAAGTTATTATATTATATAAATATTCTGGTTTTTGTAGTTTTGATAACAGGGGCTTTATTTTTAATTGCAAAAAGGATATTATCTAAAAAAGAAGAGAGGATAACTTTTGAGATGCTCTCGGATAAAAACAGGAGGAAATGATGAAAGGTTTGATAATTGCAGCAGGATATGGCACAAGATTTTTGCCAGTTACAAAGACTATCCCAAAGGAAATGGTTCCACTTGTAACTAAACCAGCAATTGCCTTTATTGTTGAGGAATTTATAAATTCAGGAATTAAAGATATTGTGATAATTTCTTCTCGAAGAAAGAAATCTCTTGAAGACTACTTTGATAGAGAGGTCGAACTTGAGAATGCTTTATTATCAAAAGGAAAAGATGAGTTGTATGAGCTGATTAAGCCTTATGACGCAAATTTTAGCTTTATCAGACAGAGGGAGATGATGGGAACTGGACATGCGTTGATGGAAGCTGAGTCTGTGATTGGGAATAATCCATTTGTTGTTGCATATCCAGATGATCTTCATTTCGGAGAGGTCCCATTAGCTAAGCAGTTGATAGAGATGTATGAGAAGACAGATTGTTCAGTTCTTTCAACCTTGTTTGATCCGCCAGAGATTAACAGCTATGCTGCAATTGAGATTGCGGAAGATAATTTGCATGTTACAAATATCGTGGAGAAGCCTGCAGTAGGGCAAGAACCTAGCCGCGAAGCATCGATTGGTAGGTTCTTGTATACGCCAGAAATATTTAAATATTTGCGAGAGGGTTGGGAGAAGCATGAAGGCGGTGAGTATTATCATATTTATGCATTGAAAAAGTTAATGGATGCAAATAAGGTTGTTTATCGACGACTTGAAGGTGAGAGATTTGACACAGGGATCCCAGAAGGTTTCTTGAAGGCGATTGTCAGACATGCGTGTCAGGATGAGAGTCTAAAGAAGATCTTGAAGGATGAAATTGCTAAATATTAGTCAGAGAGGAGCTCCAAAAGGGGTTCCTTTTTTTATTGCATTTATTTTTCTAAAAAATCTCCAAATGGGTTGACTATTTTTTCCATAAGAAGTATCTTATTCTTACGACGCAGGGTGGAGCAGTTGGTAGCTCGTCGGGCTCATAACCCGAAGGCCATAGGTTCGAGTCCTATCCCTGCTATTTCCAGTATAGATTATACTATACTGGTTTTTTTTGCGTCATGCTGTGCTTCTTTTTGCGATAGATGTTTTATTTGAGAAAAAGCCAAGGTCTTTGCGACTTTGGCTTTCTATTATAATAAATTTATCTGTTGGTTTTAGCTAATTATTTTGTTGATAGTCCTTTTAGGAATCTTCTTAAAAATTGATCGCCACAAGGTCTGTATTGTCTGCTATCTTTCCCTCGGAAAAAAGCTGAAAGTTCTGATTTTGTTATTCTGAATTCGGCTCGATCTAGTGCTGCAATGATATCCTCGTCTCTTAAATTGAATGCTATCTTGAGTTTGCGAAGGATCACATTGTTGTTCAGCTTTGTTGTTGGCTGATGCTTCTTATCTGAAGGACCTCTCTTTGTGATAATTAATCCATCTAGGAAGTTTATCATCTCCTCATCGTTGCATTCGATAAAGCCGTCTTCACCTTCTTTTTTTAATAGTCCTGTCACTCTCTCTTCTGAAATCTCATATCCATTTTTTGCAAAAATTCTGCTAATATCAAGCTCGCTTGCACTTAGAATATATCTTAATCTGATTAAAATTGAATTGTTGTCCATTATTATCTCCGTATAAGTAGCATAGCATAAATCTTCTTGTTGTAAAAGAGTAGAGTGGGGAGGAGTGTTATTGGAACTTTATATATTTCTACTTAATTTCTAGCTCTTTTGTATCTATAATAGTACAAATCTCATGAATTTTTACAAATTTATTTGATTCAAACATTCCAACACTTATCATGTGTATTATAGCTGGTGGAGTGAAAAACTCAATATCATGCCTTGATTTTCCTTCATAGCGCCTTGCTTTTTCTATATCGCTTTGTATTGATTCCATTAGCTGCTCGTAAGCTTGTTCTGTTGTGAGAGGATTTGAATTCATCAAGTTTTCCCAATTCTCGATTACAGTAAGTAAAGACCATGTTGCAATTATTGCAGGAGTTAGATCATCTTTTAATATGTCTTTTAGATTTGTTTTCTTCCCCATAGCCTTGATTTGGGTTGATATGTCTGTCTTTTCTTCAAGCTTTCCACCAAATGCTTTGAAAAGCTCTTTGAATCGTTCTTCAAGATAAGTCTCTTTTTCTATTTTCGCAGATACTTGTGCGTCTGCATACATTGTTTTTCTCAAGATAGGCATAGCATATTTTAAATAACCAAGGGTTGATATTCCCACAGCTTGCTCGACAATGGGCATGAATCCGAGAATAATTTGGCAAGAGGAGACAGCACCTGCATCGATGAAGTCAGCATATGTTTGAACAAAGTCATATAAAATGTCTATGGCTTGTTGCGGTGCCCAAGGGGTAGCTGTAGTTGGCTTCAGTGGTTGTCTAAAAGGATATATCGGAAGAAGTTTGTGTCTTCTAGCAAAGTCATATGTTGCGTATTGGATTCTATGGAATGGTTTTATTTGATCTTGAGTTAATTTTTCTTTTTCCCATAACGGCTGGAAAAAAGTTTGATCGCAATCTTGGAAGCCTGGGCATGGACCAATAATATTTGAATATCTTTTTTTAAACAGTTTGAAAAGTCTTGCCCCTTTTTTTTCGCCATATACTTGTTGGAAGGATTTTTCATTATGAGGTAGATTAAAGGCAATTGTTGTTACTAGAGTCTTGTGTGCTGCACAATAGGTGTACCATGTTTCGTCATTCCACAGGTAGCTTTTCATTTCAAGCCAATCTTTGTAAAACATAAAAGCTGTGTTTATATCGGCTGGTCTAAAAACTGCGCATTTGTAATCAACTGGGAATTGGACATCATTATTAAGGATTGTATCGACGTAGAGCAGGGTTTTATTTATTGTTGCTTGATCTTCGCCTTCAAGACTAGCATATTGAACATTTGCAGGGTATCCAAATGGCGTGTTATCAATGCTTCCATCTATTCCAAATTTATGAGTGTGATATAGTTGTGGGGCATTTGTTGTGTAGCCTTTTCCTAAATATGAACCTATGTGGGTCATCCCCATTTCAGCCTTATCTGTTTTTTTTGCAAGGTCTATTATTGTCCCTTTATTTTGTTCGGGGTGAAAATATGTTAGGTATGTGTATATTTGATCTCCATCTTTTAATTTTTGATGTGTTCTAACAAAATTATCTAATATCTCAAACCCATTTGCTAGCTTTTTATCAGCGGTAGGTATGGATCCGTAGTCATTTACTGGTATAAAATGCATTCCAACGGTATTCCCATTTAAAAGATATTGGTAATCTTTTACTCTGAAGGATTTTGAATTTTCTAGAAGTATTTCTGTAGAACCAAAGTTTTTCGCTTCTATATTGTAATTCTTTAGAGCCTCTTTTGTTAGTTTAAATTCTCCAGTATATGAAGATTCTCCAGTGTCGTGCATTATTCTGTTCCTATATTCTGAATTCATAAATTATAACTCCTTTTGTTTGTTGACTTTAAAAATATAGTCAATTATAATGCAAATTAGGAAATTGGAAAGTAAAAAAAGGATAACAAATGAAAAAGAATAAAAAAGTTGTAATAATTTTTTTGATTTTATCCCTTTTAGCGGGATGTTCTGGAAAATCTAAAAGTAGTTCGAGGGTTCTTCTCGGTGAAATAGATGTTTCAAGTTGGAATTTTTCAGATAGAGGTTTTGTTGCTCTCGATGGAGATTGGGAGTTTTACTGGGGTGCTTTTATTCAGCCTGAGGATTTCAGAGGTTCAGAGATTCCTTCTAGTGATTATATTGCTGTTCCAGGTGATTGGAAAGGAAAGGTTATCGAAGGTCTTCCTTTAGAAGGAAATGGATATGCAACATACAGAATTCTTGTTTCAGGATTAAATGAGCCAGGCGAATATGGTCTTAGAATTCCTTACCACTTTAGCTCTTATAGGCTATTTCTAAATGGTAAAGAGATTTCAAAGAATGGGGTTGTCGGAGAGAATAAGGAATCTTCTATTCCTCAGACTGTTCCGAAACAAGTTTATTTTTCAATTGATGAAGACTCTACTGATATTGAATTAGTTTTACATATTTCTAATTTCGCTATGAATAAGGGTGGTCCTCTTGCCTCGTATAGACTTGGGACTGCTAAACAAATACGAAGCATGACTGAGAGAGCAATCTTTTTTGATGTGTTTATTGCTGCATGTTTGTTCATAATGGGCTTGTATCATCTAGGCTTATTCTTTTTAAGAAGAGCAGAAAAATCGCCTTTGTATTTTGGACTTCTCTGTCTTCTGCTTATCCCCAGAGTCTTGGGTCTTGGAGAGACTCTTCTTATAAGGGCTTTTCCTGATTTTAATTTTGAAATTTATATAAAATTGATTTTCTTTTCATTTTTCATTGGAATGCCGCTATTTGCGAAATACTTAGGTAGTGTTTTTAAAGACGAGTCAAAGAAATTTATTGAGAACATTTTTGTTGGGGTTGGGCTTCTTTTTTCTTTAACATTGTTTGCACCTGCAAGAGTTTCTGCTACTGCAACTTTTGTTTTCCAAGGCGTTTGTCTTTTTATGATTGGTTATTTTTTCTATGTTCTTATTGCTGCTATGAGCAAACGTAGAAATGGCTCTGTCATAGGATTCATTGCGGTTTTATTTTTAATTATTACTGCTGTAAATGATATTTTATTTGATAATCAAATAATAAAGACTGGTTACTATGCTCCATATGGCCTTTTTCTCTTTATATTCGCTCAATCATTTTTGCTTTCTCTTAAATTTTCAAATGCCTTTAAATCGGTTGAACAGCTTTCTGAGAATATTATTAGATTAAACAAAGCTAATAGTAGATTTGTTCCAAATCAGTTCTTAAGTTTTTTACAAAAGAAGAGCATTGAGGATATACACCTTGGAGATAATGTTAACAAAAACATGACTGTTCTATTTGCAGATATAAGATCTTTCACTAAGATTTCTGAAGAGATGTCGTCTGAGGAAATTTTTGCTTTTCTAAATGGATTATTAGGTAAAATATCGCCTGTCATCAGAGAAAACAATGGTTTTATTGATAAATACATGGGCGATGCAATTATGGCATTATTCCCAGAATCTCCAGATGATGCAGTGAATTCAGCAATTTCTATGCTAGAGGCACTTGATTTATATAATATTGATAGAATTTCTTCCGACAAGATTCCTGTTAGAATTGGAATTGGAATCCATACTGGGAATTTGATTTTAGGAACAATTGGTGAAGAGCAAAGGATGGATGGTACGGTTATTTCTGACACTGTGAATTTAGCTTCTCGCTTAGAGGGGTTATCAAAGGTCTATAATGTTAACATGGTTGTAAGTAAAGAGGTTGTTGATAATTTGGTAAATAAAGAAAAGTATTTCTGCAGGTTTATTGGAAAGGTCAAGGTTAAAGGTAAATCGGTTGCCACATCTATCTACGATATTTATAATGCAGATCCTGTCGATTTAATCAACAAGAAACATATTGTTAAAATGCACTTTGATGAAGCCTTAAAGTTATGTGGAGAGCAGAATTACGAAGATGCACATGAAAAGTTCAAAAAAATTTTAGAACTTCATCCTGAGGATGTTTCTACACATCTTTATTTAAAGAAGATTTGTCCTATATTAGAAGCTAACAGCACAGATGTCTTAGATGATATCACAGTGATGACTACGAAGTAGTTTTTTTACCTATCATAACTGGAGTTTCTTGAATACTTAAAGCCTTGAGATTCAAGGAACTCTCCAACCTTAAATATAACGTCCTCGTTTCCTTTTGAAGATATTATTTGGATTGATATTGGTAAACCTTTTTTAGAAAATCCTACAGGCATTGTTAATGCAGGAAGTCCTAAAAAGTTTGCAAAGGCTGTAAATGGCATAGTCTTTTTGTATCCACCACTGAGATTGAATATTTCTGAGTAAATCTTTCCATGTTTTTTAGCTGGATGTGGGTATGTGGGCATCAAAATAATTCCGTTGCCTTTGAGCTTTTTTTCTATTGTGCTAGTCCATTCTTTTTGCTCTGCTTTAACTTTTAGCATTTTTTCTTTGCTTGGTGCAAATAAGCTTGTTCCAATTAAACCGAAGGCTAAAAACTTATGATTTGTGCCTTTTAATCCAATTTTGCTCTTGAAATAATCAGCGTAATGACCATGTTTTTGCTTGGGGTAGGCATCTTCAAAAATAAAATTTGCCTTATCTTCAGCCATTACGTTTTTCCAATTATCACTAACCTTGTTCATAAAAGGGGGAATATATTTTTCTGTTTGCATTTTAGATTCTAGGGTATTCAATATTTTTTCAAACAGAGCTTGAGTCTCCTTACAGCATTTGATTTTATTGAAATTGCACATATGATAAAGATTTAACTCTTCGAGTTTTAGATCTTTTGCCTTTATTGGATAATCTGATATCACCTCGTATATTTTTCTAGCATCCCTAACGCTCTTTGTTAGAGGGCCATATCCAAGCATAATCTTTTGGCATTCAGTGCTTTTGCTTGGTAGATGACCATCTCCATTGAAAGTTGAGTGACCTGGTTTAAAGCCAACTACTCCGTTGAAGTGAGCTGGTATTCGTATAGATCCTCCGATATCAGAGCCGAAGCCTGCAACAGCTCCTCCCACTGCTATTAATGCAGCCTCACCTCCACTTGATCCACCTGTTGTGTATTTCGTATTCCAAGGGTTGTTAGATCTACCGAATAAAAGATTGTCAGTCTCTTGGCAGAAGCATAAAGTAGGGGTGTTTGTTTTGTCAAGAATGATAGCTCCAGCCTCTTTGAGCTTTTTTACAACAGGGGCATCCTTCTTTGCTATAAAATTCTTGCGGTGTTTAAGTCCTCCTGTTGTGTGTAGGTTTTCAACATTAAAAGATTCCTTCATGGAAATTGGTATTCCAAAAAGAGGAAACTTTCCAATTTGAGTTTTGAGAATATTATCATAATCTTTTGCTTCTTTTCGAGCCTGAGTGTATCTATCTTCCACAACAAGATTGAGTTGTTCATTTATATTCTGTTGTTGTTCTATAAAAATTTCGACAAGTTTAGAAGGTGTTAGTTGCTCTTTATTGTAAAGTTCAAGAATATCTACTATATCACAAGAAAGAATATCCCCAGTTAGTTTTTTTTCACTTTTTTTCATTTTAATCTCGCTTTTGTTAAGTATATCATGAGGAAATTCTAAGTCAAACAAAAAAGTGTACTTGAATTTTAAAAATAATGATAGAATTATATAAAAAAATAAGGATGATTAAATGATAAGAAAGTTTTCCCACATACCGGATTTAGTAAATTTTAAGAATTCAGAAGATTTTAGGTGTATTTTATCGGATTTCTCGACATTCATTGACGGAGATCCAACTTCAGCACTTTTTCTTGGGCCTAAAGGTGAAAATCTTGATATACTTGAGTCTTTGGTGCTCGAAGCTATTGATAGTATTAAATCTGGGAGAACTCAATTCCATCCCGAAGATAATCCTATAATCACAGATAATATTAAGGAAAGCGAGTTATATAAAAAAAGCCTTTCCTTGATTAGGGAAAACTTCACTCATTTATTAAGAATCTTGAATAAATATGATACCCCATTTTATAGTAGTCGATATATCGGTCACATGAATTGGGAGCTTTCTATTCCTGCTTTGTCAGCATACTTTGCTACAATGTTACATAATCCTAATAATGTTACTGTTCAAGCCTCAACAGCAACTACGTTTTTGGAAATGTCAGTGGGGCGAGATATTTGTTCGATGATTGGTTATGATGATAAGTCTTGGTCGCATATCACTTGCGATGGTTCAGTTGCAAATCTTGAGGCATTGTGGGCTGCTCGTGAGGTCAAGTTGTTGGCTATAGCAATTAAAAATGCAATAGTCTATGAAGATGTTCTGAAAGGTGCTAAATTTATTTCAGTTGAAAAAGTTGATCGATCTACTGCTTCGCTCTTGCAATTTTCGACTTGGGAGCTTTTGAATTTATCTAGGGAAAAAGTTCTTGAGCTTCCTCGACAAGTAGGTGAGCTTTGTAACATTGAAGAATCAGAAGTATGGGATCTCGTGAATAAAAAATACAGTTGCAATGCGATAGGCTTTGCTGAGTTTTCACGAAAAAATCTTGAAGACTATCGTCTTCTTCTAGTTGTTCCAGCAACTCGTCATTATTCTTGGGACAAAGCATCATCTATTTTGGGTTTTGGCTCAGTTTTTTCTTCGTTATCGACGGGTATAAATACTTGCTTTGTTAGAGTTCCTATAGATGAAAAAAGTAGAATAGATATTGAAGAATATCAGTCGTTAATGGAACATTGCTCTGATGAGAAAAATAAGTGTAGTGTTGTTCTTTCAGTTGCAGTCGTGGGAACAACTGAGGAGGCGTCGGTAGATCCAGTTGCAGAAATTCTTGCTTGTAGAAATAGATTAAGGTTGGAAAAAAGTTTTGATATTCCGATTCATGTAGATGCTGCATATGGTGGTTACAGCCTGTCAACAATCAGGGAGGATTTCCCACTCTCTTGGCCTTTGTCATCTGAAGAACCAAGTCTATATAGAAAAAAAGCACATGATTTCGAGTCAAGCTTCTTCTCAGAATATGTTCAAGAACAGCTGCAAAGTGTGTGTGAATGTGATTCTGTTACGATAGATCCGCACAAGTGGGGGTATATCCCCTACGGGGCAGGAAGTTTATCATATAGTAATGGAAAAATTATAAATTGTTTGACCTTTGGGGCCTCTTACATTGGCAAACCAGGACTACTTCCTTCGGTTGGAGATTATGGTGTCGAGGGGTCTAAGCCAGGCGCAAGTGCAGCCGCGGTGTTTCTAAGCCACTCGGTCATAAGACCTTCTAAGACAGGCTATGGGCGAATAATCAATGAGTCTGTATTATCCTCAAAGTTGTTTTATTTGTCCTTATTTTCAATTGATGAAGATGCTTTTTTCGTCCAGACATTGACACCTCTTGTAGACTCAAGGGTAGATATTTTTCCAATTTTGGAGTATATGCAAGATTTTAAGAAAGGAGAAATAAAAAAAGATATTACCATTGGGCAAACTATTAGGAATCTTGGACCAGATATGAATATGGTTGATTACTGTTTCAATTTTTATATAGAAAAAAATGGTCAGAAAATTCCTAATTCAGATTGGGAGTTAATGAACAAGTTTAACTCAGCAATTTACGAGAAATTACATGTAAAAGAGGGCTTTCCAACTACTAATTTGCCTTTAATTATCTCAATGACAAGCTTCGAGAAGTCAGAGTATGGAGAAAAATTTATTGGAGCTTTTTCTGGACGTTTAGGTTTGTCTGTTCTTCCTGAAAAGATTGATTGCTTGAGATCTACTATTATGGATCCATGGTTGATATATCCAGATTCTGAAGGAAAAAACTTTGTTGGAGAGGTTATAATTCCTTCTTTGGTTAGCACTGTTAGAGAGGTGGTTTTGTCAATCACTCAGTACAAGCCTTAATATACTCCTGCTGGTCGTAGAAGTCGATTATGAAGATGTTGGGGCTGTTGTTATCTCTTGCGGCTGAAGTCTTGATTTCGTGGATAAGGGTTGGAATTAGCGGGAAGATCTCTTTTCTTGTTAGATTGTAGAGGCTGCTATCGGTAGCAAGCCAGCCGCAGGCGATTTTTGAGGCATCTGGTGTGACTACTAGCTGGTGGACGTAGAATTTGCTGTTGTCGATTGAGTGGGTATTGGCTAGGAGGAAGTTTTTTACCTCGTCGCCGGAGGGAGAGTTTGCCCATGGGCTTGAGATATAGTATGGGCGGTAGTTGAATAGCGGGTTTTCTGATAATTTATCCCATAGTATGATTATGTTTTTTCCTGCATCTCTGAAAGATCTTATTGTTGAATTGGGTGGGAGTTCCTGGAGGTTTGCTGCCCTAGTTAAAATTTGAGTATTTTCTTCTATAAACAACTCAAGGTCTTTAGCTTCGTTGTCGCTCATTTCGAGCGCCTGAAAGTCTATGATAATTATCTCGTCGGGATGATTTTGGGAAAAAGTGTCGAAGTCGTTTGCTATTTCATTGAAATTAGTATCGCGTAGTCCGTGGAAGGAGAAGTAGCCGTCCTGGTTCTTCTCAATCCTCAGGTCGAAGTACCTGATGCCATCGCTTAATTGTTTGGAGATGGTTGAGCCGAATGATTGTGTCTTGCTCCACGCAAGGACTATCTGCTTCGATTTGACCATGTCGTAGTCTGTCGCATATTCTGAATCCTCATTCATGTTAAAGGTCGCACTGTCGTGGGTGCCGGGGATTATTATCTGGGTTAGTCTCTGTGTGCCGTCCGGGAAGGCTTGGCTCATCCAGTTGGGGGAATCGGTTGATAACTTGTTTGTCGGGTATTGGCAGGCAAAGAGGATAAGGAGACATAGTGGCAAAAGATGAAAGGTTGATAGTTTCATTTTATTATTATACTAGAAATTCAATTTTTTTTAAAAAAAAAGAGATAAAAAGTTGATTAAATTACGATAAGGTAACATAATATTTCAGAGGTGATTTATGAAAAAACTTTTGACATATCTATTTGCTGGATCTACAACTCTTATTCTTGCTGGTTGTTATGGGGTGCCTTATGATATTCGTCCTGATGGCGAGAAGATTGACTTAAAAGTAACTAATGGTAATGGCGACCCGATTCCAGGGTTACAACTTGAATCAAGAAACAGCTCTTATTCTATATCTTATTACCATAATCTAATAAAGACTAACGAAGAAGGTAATGCTACTATTCAGTTCTATGATGGAGATGATCTTAATTCTTGCTCTGTTGTTATCTATGACATCGATGGAGAGGCAAATCTTGGTGAATTTAAAGAAAAAACTGTTGAAATAAATAGTACTGATAAATCATATGATGTTGAAATGGAGCTAAAATAATCCTACTATGATAAAATCTTGGATACAACAGAAAGCTTTTGAGCAATATAAGAGGATGGAGACAGATGAGCATAGATTGTTATATCTTTTTCTGGAGATAACAAGGAAGTGTAATTTAAGATGTCTTCATTGTGGTTCTGATTGTAAGTCTAGCCAACAATTTCCAGAGCTGACTACTGATAGCTGGCTTAAGATTGTTGATTATGTTGCAGCTAATTTCTCTAAGGAGCTGATCTTTGTTATAACTGGTGGTGAGCCGCTTATGTCGCCTGATTTAGAGAAGATTGGGGCTCATATCGCCTCAACTGGGCGTCGATGGGGAATGGTTACAAATGGTCTTGCCTTGACTCCACAGCGACTCCAATCTTTGGTTGATGCTAATGTATACAGTATTACAATCAGTCTTGACGGGCTGGAAGATTCTCATAATTTTCTTAGAAATAGTTCCAAGTCGTTTGAGAGTGTAGTGAATAGCTTGAAAATTCTTGGTTCTCGTGATGAGATTCGATTCAAAGAGGCTGTTACTTGTGTCTATCCAAAGAATCTTGATGAGCTGGATCAGATTGCTCAACTCCTTATAGAGAATAAAATTACCCATTGGCGTTTGTTCAGAATTTTTCCTTCTGGCAGGGCTAAAACTAATGACGCTCTTCGAATGAGTCACCAACAGACAAATAGGATGCTGGAATGGATAGCTTCGAATCGAGACAAATATCGCAGGCAGGGGCTATCGCTTTCTGCTAGCTGTGAAGGATATCTTCCATTTAAACAAGACAAAAAGGTCAGAGATTTTCCTTTCTTCTGCCGTGCTGGGATAAACTTCGGAGCAATTCTTGCAGATGGGACTATCACTGGGTGCAACAATAATCACAATACTTTTTACCAAGGCAATATTATCAAGGACAACTTTTTGAACGTATGGAATAATCGATTTGAAGATTATAGGCAAAAAGAGTCATGGCTTGAGGGAACATATTGTCAGCAGTCGTGCAAGGAGTACAAGTCTTGCATGGGAGGTTCTGTTCACCTTTGGGAGAAGGGTGATGATAAGCCTAAGTTCTGTTATCTGCATGATTTTGACAGCTGTAAAGATTAGCTTGTCAGTAGATTGAAATTCCCCCTGCACAAAAAGCCAATTTTTCTGAACAATAAACCGTTTGCTCTTTCAAATTCAAGTGTAAAATATTAGGAGGAGATGTTCATGAAGAAAATAATATTTGCTTTAGTATTTTGCATGAGTGCTAGTTTGTTTGCGGCTGAGATTGCGCAGCCGTATCAGATTTTTGAAAATAATAGTGACGGGTATGTCTTGTATAGGATTCCGTCGATAGTTGCCTTGCCTAGTAACAGGGTTGTGGCCTTCACTGAGGCGCGTGGCGAGGGGAAGACTGATTGTGCTGAGAATGATCTGGTCTGTAAAATAAGTGAAGATGGCGGGGAGAGTTGGTCGGATATGGTGCTGATTGCTGCTGCCGGTGCTGCTAGTTTGAATAATCCGACAACTGTCTATTTGCCTGAGTCTGAACGTATTCTTATGATGTACCAGAGTTATCCGCCTGCTTCATTCGAGGCGACTGTTGCAAAGGGTGTTGATAGTGAGAGGACTTGCCGAGTCTGGACTCTTTACAGTGATGATGGTGGATATTCTTGGTCAACGCCAGTTGATGTAACTGCGCAGACAAAGACTGTTAATATGAGTGCAGTAGCAAGTGGTCCGGGGGCGATGATACAGATTGATAGAGGACCTTTTGCTGGTCGTATTGTTGTTCCATTTGCTTCGACTGGGCTGCATGATGCTGGCTGGTTCAATTATCTTGTCTACAGTGATGATAACGGGTTGACTTGGAAAATGTCTGAGACTTTCTCGGGATATGGAACAAATGAGAGTCAAGTTGTGCAGATTGCGGATGATAAGCTGCTGGTTACGGTGCGGAATCACAGATATAAGAAGAGTGGAGAGAAAAAGCCTGTTGGATGGAATCCCTGGGCTGTCTCTCGGACTGCTGAAGACAGGGGCGAGTATATTGTGACGATGACTGAGAGTGGGTTTGAGTGGTCTAATTTGTCATGGCGAAAA
>JAFGXN010000146.1 GCA_016936615.1 Spirochaetales bacterium
CTTAGAATCAGTTGCTCCATATCCAAGAGCTGCTTATGCATCTGCAAGACCTCGACAATTGAAGATGACTGAAGAGGCTGGAAAGGATTACAAGGTTTTGGGTGTCTCTTCTCAGTTTAGACGAAGAGGTTACAACTATGTAGAAATTTTCCCAGTAAGAAAAGGTTCAAGCCCTGAAGCAAAAGAGTATGAGCCTCTAAATGTTAAAGGTTACTGCGAAGAGTTCACTATGTGGGTCTGGGGTGCTAATTTTGACTATGAAATTGTTATCTATGTAAGAGATTTTCATGGAATTATTTATCCTTTAAGAGCAATTAAATTGAATTATGCTGGATGGAGATTGTTAAGATTCCCAATTCCAAAGCATATTCCTCAGTTGGTAAAAGAGATGCCACAAGAGAGACCGATTGAAATTGTAAAGATTGGTATTACAACTACACCATTCGCGAGAGTTGATATGTTCTATATCTATTTTGATGAGTTGAAGGTTGTAACTAATACATATAAGGCTCAGTTTGATGGATTCGAGCTTCTTGAGAAAGAGAAGATAGAAGAAATCTGGGGCGCAACTGGAAGATAAGAGGTATAAATTATGAAAAGATTATTACTGCTATGTTGTTTTGCATTTATTTTTGGAACTGCAGTAGTTTTGGCACAAGTTCCTGATACTCCAACAGATCCTAGCCGACTAGATAGTTCTACTATTGGTGTAACTCAGCAGGGTTCAGATATCAAGGAATATGTTATTGACAGTTTTGAGAGGTTGGCATCTTGGTATCCAAAGATTGATTATGATGTTGGTTTGTCAAAGGTTAAGTTTATTGAGGGTGGACCTGCTGCAAATGCTGAGAATGCTGGAGAGACTCAAACTGGTGAGGCTTTTGAAGGTAATCAGTATGTTCTAGGTGTTAAATGCGAATATCTAAAGGCTTATCATAGTGAGCTTTACATATATCGTGTAAATCCTGTTCAGGTTAGAGGTGTAACTAAGACTATAAGTGTATGGACACTTGGAAGAATGTATCGACATCAGATGTATGTGATTGTTGAGAATTTTCAAGGTCTTGTAAGTGAACTTTACATGGGTGACTTAATGTTCCAGGGTTGGAAGAAGATGGAAGTTGCTGTTCCACCTGCGATTACTCAGGAAGATTATTACTACCCACAGTATGGTGGAATAAAGATTATAGGCTTTAAGGTTAAATTGAATCCAAGAGAGATGTTCAGACCATTTTACATTTATTTTGATGATTTAAGAGTTAATACTGATATTTTTCCTGAATCATTTATTAGAGAAGATGATATTCCTGATGAGTGGTAGGATATCAGATAATAAGATTTGTTTGTTATGATGATTATGGTAGCTCCAGTGAGAACTGGAGCTATTTTTTTTATTCAGCTGTTGGTAGTTTGATTGTGAAGGTAGATCCGGATGGGGAAGAAGATAGATTGATGGTTCCCTTGTGGGCGATTATTATATGTTTGACTATTGCAAGACCAAGGCCTGAGCCGCCTTTGTCTCTCGACCTTCCAGAGTCTAATCTAAAAAATCTTTCAAATATTCTCTCTTTATACTCTTGGGCTATTCCATATCCATTGTCTTTTACCTTGATAATAAGGCTATTCTCTATTATTTGAGTCTTTATCTCGACTTCGGGTATGTTCTCGTTATATTTGAATGCGTTTTGTATCAGGTTCTTCACAGCATGAGCAATTAGGTTGGGTGATATGTTCCAGAGGAGTTCCTTGTCGCAATCTATGCTGATTGTTCCAGGTTTGGCTAATTGCTCTGATATTTCATCTTTTATATTGCATAGAAAGTCGTAGATGTTGGTGGATTTTAGATCTTCCTTGTTGAGAGTCTCCTCTTCGAGTTTTGCAAGTATTAAAATATCATTTATAATTTCTGTTAATCTAAGCGTGTTGTTGTGTGCAGTTGTAATGAATTTCCTAACTGTCTCTTTGTCTGCATCAGGATTATCTATCAGAGTCTCTAGGTAGCCGCTGATAGAGGTGATCGGTGTCTTTAATTCGTGTGATACATTTGCGACAAAGTCTCGCCTGATTGTCTCTAGTTTCTTGATCTTGCTTATATCATCTATTACAAGGAGAATAGAGTCGTTTTTGTTATAGTTAAAAAAGGAGAGGTGAGTCTGGAGAATCTTGGGTTGTCCCTGTTGTGTCTGTTCGAATGTTATTTTTTGTATCTCTTTTTCTTTAAGAACCTTGCGCGCCGTGTCGAGTAGTATCGTGTTGTCGAAAATTCGAATTAACGAGCTCTTTCCATAGTTCTCTTTTGATAGTTTGAAGGTTCTTTTTGCCTTTTTGTTGCATCTAAGAAGTATTAGGTTCTTGTCAAAGACAAGTATGCTGTCGTTTATGCTGTTGAATATTGATTCAAACTCTTTCTTGCGCCTGATAATTTGCCTAATCTTCTTCTCAAGATTCATTGCCATGTTGTTCAATGTTTGAGAGAGTATCATAAACTCTTTGGGGTTGTCAAAGTAGATTTTCTGCGAGAAATCCCCGTTGCTGTAGGCTGTCGCTGTCTCGGTTATAGCCTTCAGTGGGCGGGAAATTCTTAATGTTAAAATCAAATTGAGAAAAAGCGAAGAGATTAAGATAATAACTCCAGCAAAGATGAAATTTTTTATAAATGAATTTGCAAAAAGATCTATGGATTTCAGTGGCATTGAGGTTCGAAGATAATAGATCTTACCTTCATGGGAAAATCTCAATGCAACATACATCATGTCAGTGTTGATGCTTTCGCTAAATCTAACAGCATCGCCTTTGCCGCTTATCTTTGCCATTGTAACTTCTTCTCGATTCAGATGGCTTGAAAGAAGCTCCTTATCCTTGCTAGAATCTGCAATAACTACTCCTACTTGGTCTATTAATGTTATTCGAAGCTCTGAGTTCTTGGTTATTGAGTTGATGTAGTCATCTATGTCGCTATTTCCTAGCTTTTCTGTGATGATTGGTGTCAGTAGAACTGCTGTGTTAGTCAGTTCTTGCTTTGTCGATTCTGCTGTAGCCTTTTTGTGTATGGAAAAAGATATTCCAATTGAAGTTATTATTGCTATTATTGTTATCAGATTAAAAATTTTTAGAATTGAAGAGATCTTGTATTTCATCAAATATCCTTTATTCGATAGCCAACACCTCTAACTGTCTCTATTAGATCTATTCCATTGTCGCTTAGCTTTTTTCTAATTCCAGTAATTTGAACATCTACAGATCTATCTGTCACCGGGTAGTCATCACCTTTTACCTTTTCGATTATAGAAGATCTCGTAAAAACCTTGCCAGGATTTGAGGCCATTAGCTGAAGTATGTCAAATTCAGTGCGGGAGAGTTCAATCTCTGTTCCGTTATAGTCGACGGCACGTTTCTCCGAGTTGATGTTTACTCCATGAATAGATACAATTAGTTCGTTTCTAATAACAGCTGAGTTTCTTCGAAAAAGAGCCTTTATTCTAGCAGTTAATACCCTTGGGCTGAAAGGTTTTACGACATAATCATCTGCGCCGAGTTCTAGTCCGATAATCTGATCAGTATCATCTGTTTTAGCAGTTAGTATAAGTACAGGAATGCTTGCTGTTGAAGGATTCATCTTGAGTCTCTTGCAGACTTCTAATCCATCAATTCCTGGTAGCATCAAATCCAGAAGGACTAGATCAGGTAAAATCTTTTTCATCTTTTCTAGCAACTCTTCACCAGTCTCGAAGTTTTCAACAAGGTAGCCTTGAGATTTTAAATTGAATGAGATTATCTCTCTTATATCATGTTCATCATCAACGACATATATTGTCTTTTTCATTTTTTTCTCCAAAATATTATATACATAGCTTTATCAATTTACTTTTGTATTATATTAGGCAATTGTTAGTAAAGTGTTAAATTACTAGATAATATTTTCTTTTGCAAACCAATCATATATTGCTTGTAATCTATTGTGCATAGAGTCACTTCGCTTACGCATAATCCCAAGTTTGTCTTTGTAATCGGTTCGAAGAGTTCCGTAGAAGATATAGCCTTTATCAGTCTTGAAGAGAGTTGCAGTGATTTGTAATTTTTCAGGATCTATCAGCTTAAAAACTCCTAGCTTTAGATGAGAATTGCTTAGAAGGCTGAGATTAATGCAGTTTTCTGAAAAATCAGATTGAACATTGTAGAACATATCACCAAAAGAGGTGTCTTCCTGGAAGATCTCGAACTCGTTTCGAGAGAGCTTCGGGATTATATCTGGAATCTGCTTTGCAGAACTCTTTGATTCGATAGTGTAAGACTGCTCAAATAGAGTTCGCATCTTTCCTTTGCTTTGTGAAAAATACTCCACGTCAGTTAGGGATGAAATCTTATGGAAATTTTTAAAAATTTGCTCGAAGTTGTTCTTTATCTTGTTGTGAGGTATAAAATAGATCTTCTCTATTATCATTGTTGGATTTGTCACAGAATTGAATGCTGGATTCTCTATGTAAAATGTTTTGTTCACAAGTGGGGAAAAAGCGACCTCGTTACTCTGGAAAAATTCCCTGGTATAGCTTTTGCCTGATTCAATAGTCTGTAAAATCTCTTCTGAAAAAAGCTGTTGGCTATCTAGATTTTCAGAAAATAGAGGAAAAATCGAAATAAAAAATAATATTGTTGAAAAAAGTCTTTTACTCATGTTATTCTATATTAACTTCTTTTTTTTAGGATGACAAGTATGAGCAGAAAACAAAGCAAAAATATAAAGATTTTTTTCACTGGTGGGGGAACAGGTGGCCATGTATATCCTGGTCTTGCAGTTATTGATAGCTTGCTAGAGAAGGGGATTTGTAAAATCGATGAGATTGGTTGGATTGGTAACAAACATGGTATTGAAAAAAAGATTGTAGAGAGCCGTGGTATTGCGTTTTTTAGTATTCCAGCTGGAAAATTACGTCGTTATTTTTCCTTAAAAAATTTTATAGATATCTTTAAGGTGCTAGGTGGGGTTATTAAATCATATTTTATCTTATTAAGATTTAAACCTGAGATTCTCTTCTCAAAGGGAGGATTTGTGACTGTGCCTCCAATCTTCTGTTCTAAATTATTGAAGATAACTGGGATAACTCATGAATCTGATACAAGTCTAGGTCTTGCAACAAGGATAAACTCTAAGTTTGCAAGCTGTGTTATGACTGCCTACGAGTCGACTGCAGAGAAGGTTGTAAAGCGACCAGGTCTTGAGGTTGTTGTCTCTGGGAATCCTGTGCGGCGGGAGATTCTTCTTGGTGATGCTGGGAAGGGTTATGAATTTATTGGAAGAAAGCCTGGGAAAAAAATTATGCTGGTTCTCGGCGGAAGCCTTGGAGCAGTACAAGTTAATCAGCTAATCCATGATAATCTTGATCAACTCTGCCAGAATTGGTTTGTTGTTCATCAGACTGGTGATAAGAATTTTAAGGAGATTGCTCATCCTAACTACTTTGCAGCACCTTTTTTCTACAAGGAGCTTGCTGATCTTTACGCGATAGCAGATCTTGTTGTTAGTCGGGCAGGTGCTGGTACAATCTGGGAGAATGCGATCTGTGGCAAACCTGCGCTACTTATTCCGTTGGGGTCGAAGAATTCCCGCGGGGATCAGGTTCTGAATGCACAGCTTTTTTACGATAACGGAGCTGCAGATTACCTTTTAGAACCAAGTGCGCAGGAGTTTCTTGAGAAGGTAGACTCCTACGTGGGGGAAGATTCCTTGTTGGATAAGATGGCTTTAGCTGCAGGTGAATTTTGTCGGAGAGATTCTTCTGATTTTATTGCTGAATATCTTGGTTCGGAGCTTAAAGGTGTTTAATATTTCAGTTTTGAATACATTAGATATTATTTTTATTCTTGTTCTTGTTGTCTTTGGAATTAGAGGCATTGTTAAGGGCGCAGTCTCTGAGCTGACTTCGCTAGGGATACTGATTCTTAGCATTGTCGGGAGTATTTTTTTGAGAAAACCGATTGCTGATTTTATAAGTAGCATCTTTAAAATAGAAAAGATTGGGAGTGTTAATCCAGCAGAGATTGTTGCTGTTCTGCTGATTTTTATCTGTCTGTATGCTTTCTTGCGTTTGATTGAGTCGAAGATTCATGATGCACTTGAGAGTGTTGATCTCTCGAATTTGGATAAGGCTTTTGGTTTTTTTCTTGGATTGTTAGAGGGGGTCTGTATCTGTTTTTTAGTTGTATTCCTGTTAACTCATCAACTTTTCTTCGATGTGAGCCAACTGATTTCAGATAGTAAATTTGCAAGTATTGCAATCAAAATTTTACCTAATACTGATCTCTATCTGGAATTTTTTAAAAATAAAGCAATAGGTGTGTAGATGTTTGAAAATATAATTGGTAACAACATAGTAGTTAAGAGATTAAGTTCGGAGATTCAGAATGAGAATCTACCGTCAAGTATACTTTTTTCAGGTCCAAAATTCTCGGGAAAGCTGAGTTTGTCGCTTGAGTTAGCGCGGGTTCTTTCGTGTAAGGAGGGGGCAAAGTGGAATTGTTCATGTACCTCGTGTTTAGAGCACCGTTTTTTGCAGAATCCTAATCTGCTTTGTCTTGGAGATGGTGAATTTCTCTCTGAGATATATGCGGCTAGCCAGACATTTAAGATGAATAGTGATAAGGCCTCAATGTTCTTGTTTGTTCGAGCTATTCGAAAGTTGCTACTTAGATTTTCGCCTGTCTTGTGGGAGACTCAGAGTGCTAAATTGTCGAAGAATTTGAGCAAATTTGAAAAGATTGACGAGCTGCTTGATACTCTTAAAGAGGATGCTAGTTCGCAGGAGAAGGAGAAGGTTGTGGATAAGATTATCAAGGTCGCAGTAGATCTTGAGTCTTCGCTTCCAAATAGTGGTATTTCTGTAGATCAGGTCAGAAGTGTCAAGAATTGGCTCTACACCTCGAACTCAAACAATGTGCGCGTGGTAATCTTTGAGAATGCAGATACGATGAATAGCTCTGTGAGAAATGCTTTGCTGAAGGTTTTAGAGGAACCACCACATAATACATATTTGATTTTATTAACAAGTAATAAGTCTGCGATTATGCCGACTATCCTCTCTCGAGTTAGGTCTTATTCGCTACCACCAAGGGATCTATCGCAATCGACACAGATAATTTCAAAGATTTTTCGTTCACAAGAGTATTCTCAAATAAGTTTAGATGATTTTTTTCTTATAAATCTTGGTCTACGAGGTGATAATATCTTAGGTGATGCGAAGGAGTTCTTGAATACAGTTCTAGCTTCTCACCGAGATTCTTTTCTTTATCCATCTGAGATAGTTGCCAAATATTCAGATCAAAATCTATTTTTGCCATTTATGAATAAGCTCTTATTAGCTATTGCTGGTTTAATTCGAGATGAAGATGATGGTGGATTTGTCTTTCTTGCAGATAAGTGGACTAAGCTTATAAATACAAGTGTATTGTTGGTTAATACTTACAATGTGAATTTGAAAAATACCCTTGAGAAATTATTTTTTGATATGAAAAATAGGTAGTTTATGAAAAAATTTATAAAAAAGGCAATGGAGAAGGCGCCAAAGTTAGGAAAAGAGAGATTGATAACCTTAATGGGTGATATTTTTTCTGAATATCAACAACTAGAGACAGTGTTAAATTCTATTCCTATTGCTACGATTGTCGCAGATAAACAGGATAGAATCATCTATGTCAATAAAAGTGCAATTGCTAAGATTCCATTTCGTAACTATGAGATTATTGAGAAGAATCTTTTTGATATAATTGATGATTTTGATATATCGATTTTTTTAGCAAATTCAATTGGTTCTGGTGATTCTAGGTCTCAAGAATTTATAATTGCTAAAGATGATAAAGATCTTGTGTTGGAGATTAATGTTGTCCCTTTAGTTGCGAATGGTGCAATTCAAGGTAATATTGTTCTAGCTGATGATATTACTGAGCAGAAAGAGCTTGATATCCAGTTGAAGAGAGCTGAGAAATTAGCATCATTGACAACCTTGACAGCAGGTGTAGCTCATGAGATTAAAAATCCGCTCGGGTCTATCAGTATTCATATTCAGCTTATTCAAAAACTTCTCAAAGGCGATCTTGATGATGATAAAATTGAGAAGATAAATAAGTTTTTACTTGTTGTAAATGAGGAGATTGACAGATTAAATTCTATTATTGTTGATTTTCTTTTTACTGTTAGGCCTATGAATTTGAGTCTTGAGCCAATAAATATGAATAATTTGTTGGCAGATCTTGTTGAATTTATGCACTATGAGTGCGAAAAACAGAATATTGTTTGTGATTTTTCACAGGCTGAGAATCTCCCGTTGGTAAGGGCGGATATAAAGTATTTGAAGCAGGCTGTTCTCAACATTGTAAAAAATGCGATTGCTGCAATGCCGAGTGGCGGAACCTTGAAGGTTGCGACCCTGTTCAAAAATTCAAAGGTATTTATTGAATTTCAAGATTCTGGCACTGGTATTCCTCAGGAGGAGTTGGAGAAGATTTTTGAGCCATATTTTACAACAAAAGATAGTGGTTCAGGGCTAGGTCTTACTGTTGTCTATAAGTTAGTCAAAGAGATGAAGGGTGAGATAAATATTGATTCTGAGTTGGGAAAAGGGACAAGGGTTACATTGAGTTTTCCTGTGGAAAATCGAAGTAAGATATTATTAGAGTACAATGCGACTCATAGATAGTGAGGGTTTGTGATGAAATTTAAGATTCTAGTTGCAGATGATGAAAAAAATATCCGGGAAGGATTAGCTAGTGCTTTGGAGATGGATGGTTATGAGGTCTATACTGCTTCAAATGGTGATGAGGCAAGTGTTTTTATAAATAATAATGATATTGATTTAGTTATAACTGATTTGAGAATGCCTAAGATGTCGGGGAATGATCTCTTGAAACATATTTCTTCTTCATTTCCAACAATTCCTGTTATTATTTTGACAGGTCATGGCACTATTGAGTCTGCGGTTGAGGCTATGCGGGATGGGGCTTTTGATTTTATTACTAAGCCGGTTAATCTTGACAGGCTTAGCCTTCTTGTGAAGAGAGCTTTATCTAATCGGGAACTGGTTCTGAAGCATAGGATGCTAGAAGAAGAGGTTGAGAAGCTTGGTCGAGCTAATAAGTATTCTAAGATGATTGGAAAAAGCTCTCAAATGCGTAAAATCTTTGATGTTATACAGCAGGTTGCATCGACTAAGGCTTCAGTCTTGATAACTGGTGAGAGTGGAGTAGGTAAGGAGTTAGTTGCTGATGCCTTGCATAATCTCTCAAATCGAAAAGATTCTCCTTTTGTGAAGGTTCATTGTGCAGCCTTGACTGAGTCTCTTCTTGAGAGTGAGTTGTTTGGTCATGAGAAAGGCTCTTTTACTGGGGCTATCTCTGATAAAAAAGGTAGATTTGAGCTGGCAAATAAGGGTTCTATCTTTCTTGATGAGATTGGCGAAATAAACCAATCTGTTCAGATTAAGATTCTTCGAGTATTGCAGGAACGAGAATTTGAACGGGTCGGAGGAGAGAAGACAGTCAGTGTTGATGTTCGAGTAATTGCTGCTACAAATAAGGATTTGAAGAAGGAGATTGAGGGTGGTAATTTCAGGGAGGATCTCTTTTATCGGCTTAATGTTGTGAATATTCATGTCCCACCTTTGCGGGAAAGACGGGAGGATATCTCGCTGCTAGTTACCTCTTTTATCTCGGAGTTTTCAGATGAAAATGGCAAGAAGATTGAAGGGATTGATTCAAAGGCGATGTCTGCTCTTTATAATTATTCTTGGCCAGGTAATATCCGAGAGTTGCGCAACTGCATCGAGAGTGCTGTTGTAATGTGTCGAAGTGACTTTATTGGTATTGATGATCTTCCTCCTTCTGTTGCAGAGAGTACTGAAGGTGATTTTATTCGAATTAAGCCTGGTTCTTCAATGTCGGAAGTCGAGAGGCTTGTGATTTTGGAGACGCTCAAACGTGAGAATGGCAATAAATCTAAGACAGCTAAAATTTTAAATATGGGACGAAAGACTTTGTATCAAAAACTCAGCGAGTATGGTATAGAATAAATTGCACGAGCAGATTAAATCTCCTATATTTAATAGAGGAGTTGTTATGAGAGTGAAGACTTTTTCTATTATTACGTGGATTGCCAGCGGAATTCTGTTTGTTGCGATGATAATTGTTAATGCTTTAGCGAGCAGTTTGCGTCTAAATGGATTTTCGACTGGGGATATCTCGAAGTTTTACGATAATATCTTTGTCCCAGCTGGGTTTACTTTTTCTATATGGGGAATTATCTATTTAGCCTTAATTTTCTATGTAAGCTACTCTTTTACAGTTGTTTTATCAAATAGAGCTGTAAGTCAAAAGAAAAATATTGTAAATGGGGTCTTGTTTTCATTGTCATCTGTTTTGAATGGAACTTGGCTGATTGCTTGGCACTATCAGAAGATAGTCTTGACAATGGTATTGATGATTCTTCTGCTCTTGACCTTAGTTTTTCTCTACATAAATTCCCAGTCTATAGAAAATTTGCGTGATAAGATCTTTTTAAATATTCCAATTAGTATTTATCTTGGTTGGGTCTGTGTTGCTACTATTGCAAATTTCTCAGCACTGTTAGTTAGTTATCAAGTTGATACATTTTTGAACTCTCAAGTAGCTTGGGTAATCTCATTCTTTGCATTAGCCTTTATCTGTGCTTGTGTTATGTTGCTGTTTAAAAATGATACTATATTTTCTTTCGTGGTTATCTGGGCATTTCTTGGAATTTCAGTAGGGAATTATCTTAAAATCAATGAATTCGATATTGTTTCTGCCTCTCTTATTGTCTTTATCTCAGTACTTTTGGCTCTTGTTGTCGTTTCGATGTATTGGCGCAAATCTTATTATGGGAAAAGGTAAAGATAAAGGCCCCTCGATAGATGAAGGGCCTGTTAGTATTACTTTTTTCCTATAAAAAACTTCTAAAGATTATCAAGCGCATCTAGGTAGCTGTTAAGATTCTCAATTACGGTTGAAACATCTCTAGTGTAGTTAAACTTATTTACAGATTCATTTATCTTCGCAAATTTATCTGGATAGTCGCGTTCTAGCAGTTTAAGTCTCTCATAGTCTTCGATTCCATCTCGGAACTTCTCGAATCGTATTGATGTGATTGCGCCTGGGTAGACTAGGTATGTGTCTCCTGGTGGCCAGTTACCAAAGTCTGAGGTTGTAAATGGTGCTTCTGGCCAACTATTGAAGGCCCATCTAAGTATACCAGTCAGGTTGAGGTTGAAGGCGTGTATCGCAAGCCAGTGAGCCTCTGCAGGCTTGGATATAGTGAAGGTATTAGGCTTCTTTGGATTGGTACATACGTAAAATGTAGTTACAAAGCCTTTATCGTTTCTCTCTTGTTTCCACTCTTCTGGTAGTATATTAGTATGTTCTATTGAAATGCTAAAATCTTTGATATCGTTTGAGATCTTCGGGATATAATTGTAGGCAGAGCTAATACCAAGTCCAGGAGCTTCTTTGTGTAAAAAGCTTACAACCTTGTCCATAAGAGCCTCAGGTCTCTCATCCATAGCGATATTTGTATGGTCTAGCCAGCCTTTTTCTTTGAGATGAGCTTCAAAGCTGTTTAAAAATGGTCGCCAAAGATTTTCAAAATCTGTAGTTCCTGGCTTTGTCTTTAATGTAACATTCTTATTCTTAGCTTCATCAAAGAACATAAATGTCTCATGCCAAGGAATCATTGTATAACAATTTATCATACCTGTAAGACCAGCACTTTTCGCCATTGTTACCCATATGTCAAAGTGTGTGTAGTCAAACTCGAAGCTACCATCTCTCTTCTTTGTCCATTTTATCATAGAGTGAAAAGGGTCATAGGTCTGGCCGCCCCAAGGCTTGTCGATGATGCTGGCTGTAATTTGCTTCTGTCCAGCATCTGCTAGAATTTCTAAATATGGTCGTAGTAATTCGATGTGTTTGTCGCTCCATGGTTCTACATCGAAGTATCTAGCAACAGCATATGGGTTCTGCCATAGGTCAAGAGTAAATCCCCATTTGTCTGGAGATGGTAGAGTGTAATCTTTTACCTCAAGTTCAAGCTCGATCTCTTTTGTTAGAGTTTGGCTATCAAATTCTGCGGTTGCAGAGAATTTAAGCTTGTAGCTTCTAGCAGCTGTGTTAGCAGGAAGTTTAATTTTGATCCACACTGGTGTGATTCTAGCTGCAGCTAGATCTGCTGTCTCCTTAGGAAAAAGTGGATCTGCATACATGTTCGAGTATGCTTTTGTATAATCTGCGACTAGTATCTGCATGCTTTGTTTATCGATCTTTGAGCCACTGCTTATATCTGAGATTGATAACTTTACATTTTCAAGATCATAAGATGAGAATATTGCAGTTGTGAAAGAGATTGTTTCGCCTTTCCATGCTGTCTTGTAGTTTTTCTCTGTTTTGTGTTCGAAGGGGGAGGCGTATCTGTCAAAGTTATGAGTAGAGTCGTAGATGTATGCCTCTAATCCGAAGTTAGAGTTTGCCCAAGCCTCGCTGTGGGCCTGTTGTAGCGCTAGTGAGTCGTCTTCTTTTGTCTGACAGCTGAAAAAAATAAAGCATGTTAGACAGATTGAGATGAGTTTTTTTATCATAGTCTTCTCCTATTGTATGATATTGATTATAAAATGAATATCTGATTAAAAAGATTAAAATAAGATTATAAGAGGATTAGCTTTTTTTTATAAAAAAAGGCTGTTCAAGATTATCTCAAACAGCCTTTTGTCTATTCTAAATTCTAGTTAAAGAAAAGTTTGTGTAAATCAATGATAGTTTGTTGTGAGTTTGCCTCGTTCACAACAATTCCAAGATTGGTCTCAGAAGAGCCCATACTGATCATATTTATCTCTGTCTTACCAGCTGCCTTGAAGACATCTGAGATGAAATTAGGATCTTTCCATAGTTCTTGTCCTACCATGCTGATTATTGATTTGTCTTTTTCGATTTTGACAACACCAATATTGCTAAGTTCAGATTTGATCTCGTCGAGATTCTCTTCAGAGTCAATTGTCATTGATACTGATACTTCACTTGTAGCGATTAAGTCTACTGATGTCTTGTATTTCTCGAAAACAGAGAAAATTTTGCTTAGAAAGCCATAAGCATTCAGCATTCTTGACGATGTTATATTGACAAGGATTATTCCTTTTTTCTTTGTGATTGCTTTTAGCCCCTTTTCAGGTACTTCTGAGCAAATCTCAGTATATGCACTCTCTGGTGCAAGAGAATTAAGTACTGTTATCGGTATCTGCTTCTCGATTACTGGCTGCATTGTCGATGGGTGAACAACCTTTGCACCGAAGAAGGCTAGCTCTGCTGCCTCTTGGTAGGTCATCTTGTCGATTGTTCGTGCCTCTGCTATAATTCGAGGGTCTGTTGTCATGATTCCACTTACGTCTGTCCATATCTCAACAACCTTCGCATCAAGTGCAGCACCAATTATTGCTGCTGTGTAGTCTGATCCACCTCGCCCAAGGGTTGCAGTAACGCCTTCGTCAGTCGAACCGATAAAGCCTTGTGCAATTAGTAGTTTGTTTGTCTTTGGCTTTACAATTTCTTTTATTTTAGCATTTGTCTCTGCAAAATCTACTGCTGCGCAAGTAAAGTTGTCATCAGTCTTGATGAAGTCTCGTGAGTCTAGGAACTCTGCGTCAAATCCACGCTCAAGCGCTCTGAAATAGATTAGTGTTGTAGATAAAAGCTCTCCAAAAGAGAGAATCTTATCATAGCTTCTGTCAGAACACTCTTTAAGAAGAGACATTCCACGTACAAGCGATTCAAACTCACCACATAGCTTGTTAATCTGTTGAATTGCCGCAACAAGGTTATCGCCAGAGAGGAAAGCCTTTGCAACATCGATGTGTCTAGCAATTAGATCGTCAGTCTCTTTGTCTGCCTCTTCTTTCTTTCCAGCGCTAGCCAATTCAGAAATTCTGATTAGACCATCAGTTACCTTTGCCATAGCAGAAGAGACTAATACAGGTGCAGCATCTAATCGAGTCTTCGCAATATCTAAGACATTATCTATTTGAGTATTTCCGGCAACCGAAGTGCCACCAAATTTCATAACTATCATTATACAAGCCCCATCTCAACAATTGCTTCTGCATTTAAAATTGCAGCTCCAGCTGCGCCTCTTACTGTGTTGTGACCCATGATAACCATCTTCACATCGTTTAGTGGGCATTTTCTGATTCGGCCAACGCAAGTTGCCATTCCGTTACCTTTCCAAACATCTCTAGCTGGCTGAGGTCTGTTCTCCTCTTCAAAGACAATTATAGGTTGTGCTGGTGCTGAAGGAAGATTCTTCTCTTGAGCAAAGCCTCGGAAATTTCTTAGTACTTCTTTAACCTCTTCAGGAGTTGCACTTTTTTTGAATTTGATTGAAAGAGTCTCTGTATGTCCATCAAAAACAGGAACACGGTTACACTGTGCACTTACTTTGAAGTCGGCAGATATAATCTTTTCTCCATCAAAGCTTCCAAGAATCTTCTGTGCTTCAATTTCCATTTTCTCTTCTTCTCCACCGATAAAAGGAACAACATTGCCAAGAATATCCATAGATGCAACTCCAGGATAACCAGCACCGCTGATTGCCTGCATAGTTGTAACATGAAGAAAATCAATCCCAAAGGCTTTGTGAAGTGGCGCTAGAACCATAGCTAAGAACATAGTTGAACAGTTAGAATTAGTAATAATTCCACCCTTCCAAGGCTGAGTCTTAATCGCGTTAAGGTGATCATGGTTAATCTCAGGTATTGCTAAAGGAACAACAGGATTCATTCTGTGGTTACGAGCATTACTGATTATAATATGGCCTGCAGCAGCATATTTCTCTTCAATTTCACCAGCAACAGAAGCATCCATTCCTGAAAAAAGAATCTTGCTTTCAAGTGCATCATCTGTTGATTTAACAACTAGGTTTGCGACATCTGTCGGGATAAAATTATCTTGTTTCCAGTTTGTTGCTTCATCATATCTTTTCCCAGCTGATCTAGGAGAAGCAACAACCTCAGCGACTTTGAAATAAGGGTGACCCTCTAAAAGTGTGATAAATTTTTGACCAACTGTACCAGTAGCACCTAGTACAGCTACATTGATTGTATTCATACAATTCCTCCGCTATTATATTAGCAGATCTTAAAACGAAGGCGGAAAAACGAATTGACTTTAATGTCGATCAATAGCGCTCCACATCCGGTGACAGTTTCTAGGATATTTTCCTAAAAAACCAGCCTGATTACTATGTGCTATAATCAAACTTCGGCAATTACACCTTTCTCTCTGCTTCACAAAGATCACACTCTCTCCACAAAAATACTAATTGCAACCGCGCCTCTACTGATCCGCTTGTTTTACTTAATATATAGCATAAGCAAAAAATAAAGTCAACTATAGAGGTAGGTTATTTGTTTGTTGTCACTCTTTCGATTAATCTTGGCATTATCAACGCTTGTTGTGGCGTAAATTTCTCCTGTTCTGTTGATTTTTCTTGTCTTTTTTCAATTCTTTCAAAGAGAATTTTCCCAGCTTGTTCCCCAAGATCAGTAAGTGGGCTTTGAATTGAGGTTATTGGTGTCGGCCAAATCTCGCAGAACTCTTTGTTGTCGTAGCCAACAATCTTGATATCTTTAGGGCATTTTAATCTTGTTTCGCTGATAGCATTAAGTGCTCCAGCTGCAATTAAATCATTAGCACAGAATAAGGCATCGAATTTTTTCTTTGATGATATGAATTGCTTAGTTGCATTGTATCCTGTGTTGTAGTCCATCTCTCCGTGAAATATCAGATCATCATTGATGTTTTTGTTATTTGATACCAATTCATCAATGTAGCCTCGTTTTCGGTCATTGCTTGAAGGTCTATCTTCTGGTCCAGCTATCATTGCAAAATTATTACACCCCTTCTCAATTAGATGTAGTGCAGCAATCCTTCCACCTTCGTAGTTGTTAGGGATTACGCTATCGCTATTCTCAGATCCAGGGCAGTTTGCAAAGATAAAGGGAATTTCAATCTTTGACATCAATGATAAATTCTTGTCAGATGTGAAACTTGATACATAAATTATCCCTTCGATTCTTTTTCGATACAGAAAATTCATTGCTTTCTCAAAGTTTCCACCGAATTGTTTGATGCTTAACAGCAGAATGTGGTATTGCTTTGCATATGAGACAGATTCAATGCCACCTAGAATTTCTGCAAATAGAAAATCTGACTCTTCGTCGGTGAGAATTCCAATAGTGTGAGTATTTTTCATATTCAAAGATCGAGCATTTTCATTTGGAATATATCCTAGTTTTTTTATTGCTTCTTGAACTCTGATCTTAGCTGATTCGCTAGTCGGTCTATTTCCGTTTACAACCTGACTAACTGTTGTTGGTGAAACATTTGCTTCTCTTGCTACGTCTTTAATCGTTATCATATTCCCTCATTTGTATTATCCCCAAAGATATATTACACTATTTTTGCTATTTTTTAAAGTATTACGTTTCACATATTGTTAATTATTTTTTCATAATTTATAATTTAAGATAATTTTAATATCTGTAAGTAGTTATTAATGTTGACAGGTGCAAAGAGTGATAGTAGAATTATGGCAACAAAACGTTTTGTAAGGGGTATGTTTTGAACAAATATTTTTTTATGGTAATTGGGCTTATTGTTGGAGCTTTTTCGTTTGCAAATGAGCAAAAGTTAACTGGGGAGTGGACTTTTAGATTTGACAATGAAGAGAAAGCAGTGAAGGTTGAGATTCCTCACACATGGAATGCTGAAGATTCAATTGATGGGGTAAAAGGTTATAGACAGGATGTTGGAGTTTATAACTGCGAGTTTAATATGGTAGTCAATCCTGGAAAGCGATATTTCCTGAGATTTGATGCTGTAAATGAGAGTTCTGAGATCACAATAAATGGAGAGAAAGTCTACTCAAACGAGGGTGGATATAATGCTTTTGCCTTTGAGATTACTGACATTGTTGTATCTGGTAAGAATAAAATGATAGTCAAGGCTGATAATCGCTACAACGAGAATATCATGCCTTTGACTGGGGATTTTAATTTCTGTGGCGGAATATATCGAGATGTCTGGTTGATTGAGAAGGAAAAAATTTCAATCTCCCCAATCGATTATGCTTCTTCTGGGGTCTATTTTACTCAGGAGACCAATAAGGATTTAGCTAAGTTCTCGGTTAAGACATTATTGTTATCTGATAATCCTAATGCGACAGTGAGAGTTAGTATCAGTGATGCAGAAGGAAAGGTCTTGTTTACCGATAATTCTGGTATTGAAAAGGCAGATTTTGATAATGCAGACTACTACTCTGTTATAAATGGTGAAATTTCTAATCCTCGACTTTGGAACAGTGTTAGAGATCCTTATTTATATTCTATGAAGGTTGAGACCCTTGTCTCAGGAAAAGTTACAGATGTTCAAGAAGAGAAGATTGGTTTTAGGTTTTTTTCTGTAGATCCAAAGCAAGGATTTTCTTTAAATGGCGAGCAATTTAAGATTCAGGGTGTCTGTAGGCATCAGGATAAAGAAGGTAAAGGTTTTGCTCTCTCTAATGAAGATCATGATCTTGATTTTGAGATTATGAGAGAAATGGGGGTGAATTCTGTAAGATTTTCACATTATCCTCATGCAAAATATGTCTATCAACTTGCAGATAGGAATGGAATTGTTGCTTATGCGGAGATCCCATTTGTCGGACCAGGAGGATACTCTCCAGTTGGATTCAATGATTCAGAAGAGTTTAAGGCCAACGGCAAAGAGCAACTTATAGCGATGATTAAGCAAAATTTTAATCATCCTTCGATTATCTTCTGGGGCTTGTATAATGAGCTTAATCGACAGGGTAATGAGCCTTATGGTTATTTAGCTGAGTTAAATGCTCTTGTTAAGGAGTTAGATCCTGCGAGAATAACAGTTGGTGCAACAAATGTTGAAGAGGAGTATCTCAAGATAACAGATGTTGTTGCATATAATCTATATTGGGGCTGGTATGGCGGTGAGCCAAGATGGATTGGCCCAGTTCTAGATGGTTACAAGAAAAAATTTCCGAATAGAAATCTAGGAATTAGTGAATATGGAGCAGGCGGAAGCCCTAAGCATCATACCGAGAAGGATTTTGCACCTGTTCCTACTAGCAAGTTTCATCCAGAGAACTGGCAGGCTAAGTTCCATGAAGATCACTGGAAGGCAATTTCAAGGCGAGATTTTGTCTGGGGTACATATGTCTGGAATATGTTTGATTTTGCGAGTCATCATAGGACAGAGGGCGACCGAGATGAGATAAACGACAAAGGTCTTGTCTCTCATGATAGAAAGGTTAAGAAAGATGCATTTTACTTTTATAAAGCAAATTGGAATAAGGAAGATAAATTTGTTCATATCGCAAATCGAAGATTTACTGAGAATAGAGCTACTTTTGTTCGAGTAAAGATTTACTCCAATTTGCCACAGGTTAGGATAAAGGTAAATGGAAAAGAAAAAATCGTAAAGACAAACAATGGCATAGGAATCTTCGAGTGGAAGCCTGTTTTACTTAGTAAAGGTGAGAATAAAATAGAGGCATTTGGTCTTGCTAATGGTGAGATCGTTGCCCAAGATTCATGCACCTGGAATAGATAGTATTTAGATAGATTGTAGTAGCCTGTTTGATAGCAGGCTACTTTTTTTTATATTTTTGCGTTTGGTTGGGGAAATGTTTATATTTAAAGATAATTGTAGGAGGCTATTATGTTTAATAGTTTGATAAAAAAGAGCATTTTAATTTTGTGTATCTGTTTTGCTTCGGTTGGGGTGGTTGGTGCTAACCAATTTGCTGGTGAGACATGGAGGATTACTTCGCTTGATTGGCAGCCTTATTCTGGGAGTGATATGGCTACTCTTGGGAATTCTATTCAGAAGCTTAAAGGTCTTCTTGCTAAAGAGGGGATAACTCTTGAGGTTGATTTTTTCCCATGGTTAAGATCTCAGCAATTGGCTAAGACAGAGAAGTATATCGGGTATTTCCCAGCTTGGCCGGAAGAGGTTGCTGATGGATTTGTTGCTTCACTTCCAGTCGATTGGTCAGAGATCGGAATATTGAAGCAGACTGGAAAATCTATCTCATACAAAGATATGGATGATCTGTTTAAAAATTACAAGGTGGGTATTGTCAGTACCTACGAATATCCTAAAGAGATTGCAGATGCAATGAAAAAGTATCCAAAAAATGTAGATGAATCTCCTGATGAGGTCTCTCTATTGAAAAAGCTATCAGCAGGAAGGTTTCAAGTAGCAATAACAGATCCAAATGTAATGATGTATCTAGCCTCTCGTGAAGGAATATCAAATATTGAGGTTCTTGTTCAGGTTGTTGTTAAGAAAGAGCTTGTAATTGCTCTTCGAAATGATCCTGATAATCAGGCTAGGATTGAGTTTTTGAAAAAATTACTTAAACAATAGCTTATCAAGGGTCTAGTGATTGTCGCTAGACCCTAATTTTATACACGTCTAAAATTATTATAGATATCAAGCGCAGCGTTTAGGCTAGATTTGGGGTTGATGTCTGCCGACTTTATTCCAGACCTTGACAGATTGAGGATGGTTTTTTTTCTAGTTAAAAATATATCCTTAGCTGAGGTGCTGATAAATAATTCCTTCTTAGTTGTAGGTATTTTTTTTATCTCTTCCTCTAATATTGAATTAGAAAAAAGAAGAAAGAATACTTGATGTTTTTTCTGTAATATTTTCAGGTTCATAATTGCGTTATCATTATAGTTTTCACAGATATCTGTAAAAAAGATTACATAGCTTCTTTTTTTTATATTATTCAGCAGGTATTCTGATATCTTTGTGTAACTTGTCTCTTCGTATGAGGCTTGTATCCTCGAGCAGAACTCTTTTACTTCGTTAATCTTCGATGTGCCGCGGATTCCCATCAGTGAGCTCTGAATTGTGTTAGAGCAGGCAATTAAGTTGAGCCTATCGCCTTGTTTTAGTACAGACCATGAAAAAATTAGAACTGAATTGATGCAGTAATCTAGATACGACATATTTTCATATTCAGTATTCATAAGTCTTCCGCAGTCAATTATCACAGTTATCTCATTGTTGTGCTCACGAGTGAAGTTCTTGATAATTGGCGTCTTAGATCTTGCAGAAGATTTCTGATCTATCTTTGTCGCATCATCTCCAGGGACATATTCTCGAAGCGACTCAAACTCTGTGCCTTCATTGATAATTCTGTTTTTTCTAGATCCAATTATCATCTCGCGGCTAAGTTTGGAGAGCTTTATAAATTCGCTAAGCGCGACACTATCTGGTGTAACATCTATTGTAAAATTGCATTCTACTCTCTCTTCTAGCTCGACAAAATTGAAGAGGGTTAGCCTTGTATAGATTTTTTTTACCTTGATGCTTCGCCTTTTGTGTGAGATAAAATCATATTTGCAGATATTTGTCCCTTTTTTTATTTTAAAAAAATTAGGCTGGTTGACATCATTAAAGTTTTTCGGATATTCAATTCGGAATTTGATCTTTGTATAATTTATTGTAGAGCGAACCTTTAGATTAATGCTGTCTGCTCGGTTAATAGATACTGAGTATTTATCTTTCTCTGGTTCAATAAGTGGCTTAGGTAAGCTTAACAGAATAAAGGTTTCAATAAAAATTATTATTATGATTCCACCACTCATCATCAAGGTTATGTAGAAGAAAATAGGGAAAAATACGCTAATTAGTGCAGGAATAAGTGTTGCTGCAATGAGCTTTAGAGTTTTACTTGTTATGACTACCTTAGTCTTTCCCCTGTTCTGACTCACTTAGGAACCTCGGTGGTGTCAATAATTTCTTGTATTATCGAAGCATTATCAATATTTGTTATTTGAGCCTCAGTTGTTAGTATAAGCCTGTGGGCTAGGACAGAGATTGCATTAGCCTTTACATCATCCGGAATTACAAAATCACGGCCTGACATCAGTGCGATTGTTCTGGCAACTGAGAATAGGGCTACACTTGATCTTGGAGATGCCCCAAGCTCTACATCCTTGTGATCTCGAGTCTTCCTAACAATTTCAGTGATATAGTCAAGGATATTCTCTTCAACATTGACCTTGTCTACAGCTTCTTTTATCTCGGATAGAAGTTGCCTGTCAATTATCTTGGTTAGTTTATTTGCTTTTACGGTGGAGATCTCGCCATCTCGGTATCTTCTGATAATCTCTTTTTCCGCATCTGCATCTGGATAGCCAATGGTGATTTTCATCAGGAATCTATCAATCTCTGCTTCTGGCAACGGGTAGGTCCCTTCCATCTCCACCGGATTCTGAGTTGCAAGACATGTAAAAAAGCTAGATAACTGGTTGGTCTCTGTATCAATTGTTACTTTTTTCTCTTGCATTGCTTCGAGTAGGGCAGCTTGAGTCTTTGCTGGTGCACGGTTTATCTCATCGGCGAGCAGGATATCTGTGAAGATTGGGCCTTTACGAAGGTGAAAATCTGAGGTATTTCTATCAAAGATTGTTGTTCCAGTGATATCTGCTGGCATTAAATCTGGGGTAAATTGTATCCTTTTAAAATCAAGGTCAAGTACCTGGCTAATGCTTGATGCAGTAAATGTCTTTCCTGTTCCAGGTACACCTTCAAGTAGGGCGTGTCCTCCACAGATTATTGTTGCTAGAATCTTCTGAATAGACTCCCGGTTGCCTGATATAACCTTTTGAGCCTCGTCTACTGCGTTCTCAATCTGTTGTGCAAAATTATTAATTCTTTCTTGGTCTAACATTTTTTCCTCCATTAAGTTGTTTGTCAGCTTGATAAATATTTTCGATTATCTTCTCGCTAGATTTATTCAAATCATTTGTAGTTTTCATTTTAATTTTTTTATATTTATAATAATTACTTTGCAGCTTTTCAGCTTCATCAAGAGAATTAGTCTTTTCAAGTATGTGGGCGACTGCGTATATGTGGTAGAGTAGTGATTTTCTCTTCTCGTAGTAGTTACTCTGCTTTTTTCCAAAATAAAAAATGTTATAAAAGAAAAAGAAAATAAGAAATAGGAGTATTTGCAGCGTAAAAGGTAGTAGAGGCATCTTAAATATTGAAAAAAATGAGTTTGTTGCACCTTTGCCTTTTTTGAAAAAGGGAGTATCGTCGTAGACATAAATTCGCCGAGGAGTCTCTTCTCCAATCTTTGCTATTGCCTGAGGAATTTGGTACTCTTTATTCTTTTGAAAAAATCTAATTGTAGTATTATTTATATTTCTTTTTGTAGTCAGATAAATTATTGAGCTCTCTAACTCTTTTCTGTATATGTAGATTTTTTCATCTATTGTAAGAAAAGGTTCAAACTCATACTTCTCTGAGAACTCTTCTGTGATGGATGGAGTATTAGACCCTAATTCATTGTTATCTTCATCATTAAAGATCAATTTCACCTCAATATCGGAGATAATAAAAATTCCCACCTTGGGTTCTGATAGCTTTGCTGAGCTCTCTTCGGTGAACTCTTCATAGAGTTCTACAGAGCGGTCAAGTGTATTTGTAAAAAATATATAAGACTTTTCATCTTTCATAGAGGGGGTCTTTTTGTTTACTATAATTGTCTTCTTGTGTTTCATTATCTTGTTAAAGACATCAAGTCCAGTTCTAGAATTATTTGACAAATCTTGCTTTTTCGCCCTTGGATTTATCCATACACCTGTAAAGGCTGCGACAATTATTAGAATTATTATGGCTAGTAGGAAAATTCCTAAGGCAAGAGATAATTTTCTACCCCAACTCATATTTTACCTCACTTTTTCCTTGTGCTCTCTCTAGTATTTTAAAAGCCTCGGAGTAGTGTTCTAGGGTAATTTCGTAGTCGCTAAACATTGCGAGGTCTGAGATTCTCGAGAAATTCTTAAAATTATTTCGAAGATCCTTCTCTTCGAGCTTGGCAACTATCTCAAAGTTAGTTAGTCTTGCTAAGGCCTTGAGATTGTTGAAAACTCGTAAATCTAATTCCAAGATGAAATTACGACGCAATTCAATGATCGCCTCCCTGTAATTCCCCTCAGCAGCTAGATCTTCTGCCTTTTTGACCGAGGTAAGGGCTATCATCTGAGACTCGTTCTCTATCTCATCGTCTAGCTCAACCTTGGTGTTGCGGGAACGATTTTTTATTGCAAAGATAATCCAAATAGCTATAATTACAACAATAATAGTGATAAGGATTGAAGATATAATTATTGCGTTGTCTTTGAAAAAATTTAAAAGATTTTCAAAAAAATTATCATTATTTCTAAGTTTTTTTTCCTTAAAGATCTTTTTTAAGACCTTATCTGTTAGTTCATTTATTTCATCAGGGTTATCTATGCGAAAATTTCTAAATCTCATTGGCTACCTGCCTTAGTTGTCGTGAGCTTTTTTCTTTAATCTTCGCGATTACTGGATAGAGTATGAAAACTCCAAAAATAGTAAAAAAAGATATTAGAGCTATAGCAAATTTGAAGGGCCACGGAAGGCTAGTAGGCGAGATTGATCCTTCGATTATTGCAGCTAGGAAGAAGAAAAGTATGAATACGCAGATCAGTGATGAGATATTATCTTTTTCCTTGTCAATTATGTCAATTATTGAGTATTTAGATTTTTTGAAGAGGAGAAATCCTATCTTCATTCCAGCAGCGCCAGCTAGGGCAATTCCTGTTAACTCAAAGACGCTGTGAGCAGTAATAAATGTTCCTATGTTTTCTCCAAGACCGATAGATATTAGGTAACCGATTGTCGCGCCAATTGATAATCCATTAGATAATAGAAAAAAGATTGAGCCGAGTCCAAAGAGTATTCCTGCAGCAAATGTGACAAATGCAATTGTTGTATTGTGCTGTATGTAGAATGAGACCATATATGCCTTCTGATCAGCAGCTCTGTCTGAGTCAAATGGCTCTTCATACATCTCTCGATACATTGTTTTTGTCTCTTCATTTAGAAAAAGGTTGGAATTTTCAGGATTTAGTGAGCAGTAGTATAGGCTTGCAAAAAATGAGCCAAAAAAGAGTAGAGATGCCCAAAATACATAGTGTTTGTTCTTTGAAAAGGAGTGTAGGATTGAGTTCTTAAAGAATGAACCGAAGGTGTTGTCAGCAGATTGTCTGGAGTAGAGAAGTGTGTGTGCATTGTTGACAATTGTACTGAGGTAGTTGGTTATCTCCGGAGCAAGCCGATCTGCCCGCGCCTTGGATAGATCCTCGCACGCTTTTCTGTATGCGCGAGGCAGTAGTAGTGCGAATTTCTTGTAGCTTAGTCTTACGCGGCCAGAGAGTGTCATGTGATTGGAAATCTCGCGCAGATTGTTCCAGTCTTTACGGTTCTGAGCAATAAATAGATCACTCTGTGTCTGAAAATCTTTTGTATTAACCTTGTAGAGAGAGTATAGAAAGTCACTATAATCTGTAACCTCTTGGGTGTATCCAATTTTTTTACAAAATCTTAGAGTAATTTGCCTCTTTGTCTCTCTATTAGTCTCTTTGTTTAGGAAATTTTTTAGTAGATATAAGTCTTTTTCAGAAATTTTGTAGCTTTGTAGTTCATTAGCATATGTCAGCTCAATCTCTGGCAACTTCAGCTTCGTTATTTGAATGGATTGCTTTCTTTTGAATTTCTCGACAACAACAGTTCCAGCAGCAAAATCGCCTAATCTTCTGTGTTCCTTATCTATCAGTGCTGAAATAAGTCCCACAATGTGGAAAAAAGGAAATCTATCAAGCCCTCGCATTATGTTTCGTATCAAGATAGATGAAAAATCGATTGGTTCGCCATTTTTCTTTATAACCTTGATTCCACACATTGCTTTTCCGGGAGAAGATCCTGAGAGGATATATTCAAAAAATATAGAATAGAACCAAGTGATAAGGAAGTATGTTACAACAATAAATGGTGCTGCATAGTTACCCTTCAAAGTGTAGCCTAAGCTTCCAAAGAGGATTAGCGTCAGTATGAAGAGTACAACTTGTAAAAAAGAATCGATAATATGTGCAAGAATCCTGATGATCAAAGGAGCTACCGAGTAAGTTAGTATTATCTTTTCAGGAGTCTGCACTTTTATATAGTTTTTCATATTACTCGTCAAATCTATTTATATCACTCATCTCACTTTCATATGAATCATCGATTATGTTCTTTTCAATCTCATTGTCTGAAAACTCTCCATTAACTTCAAGGAGTTTCTTGTAGTAGACATATTGTGCAGCTGTTCCAAAGGAAGCATATAGAGTAGCTATTGCTACCATTACTAGAGTTGAAATTCCAATGAAAATAGAGGTTGTTGTAGACGGGAGTGTTTCGCTCTCGATATATGGAGAAATGAAAATCATCAATACTACAAAATAGATTATAAAGATAATTGCTAGTGGTAGATATATTACAATTAGTCCTGAAATATATTTTAAAACTCTACCCTTTGCGAGTTTCCAGCCATGTTTTAAAGATTCAAAGACCTCTCTATCTTGAAAAAGAGCACAGAGCATTCCAAAGCTAAATATAATTGTAAAATAGATTTGAATTGGATATGTTATAATGTTTATAATTTCGGTGAATTCTGGCCCAATTGTGAGACTTATAATAACTGCAATTATCATTATAGGTATTAGCAATGCCATTCCTACTGCAAAGATTAGAGCATTCATGAGAAGAGAGTAGACTAGTAGCTTGCCGTATCGATCCTTTGCGTAAGTCCAGGCAAATTTCATTGGATTGTCAGTATTCTCATCTTTTGCTTTAACAAAGGTTAATATTGTTCCTGTATATAGTGGATTGATAAAGAAGTAGAGTATTACTATTAAAAAAATTAATCCAGCTATTAATACAATACTTGCCATCCACGAATATATATCACCATCGGAGATGTTATTGGTCTGAGCTAACTCAAAAATCATCGGAATTATCTCAGTTCCTAGCAGTGCAAAGAACAAGGTAGCACATATTAAGATTGGCAAAATATAGATAAATGTCGTAATTGTAATACCTTTCATTGATTTGAGGCCTAATGAAAATGACTCATTTATAAAAGGGCTAAAACTTATCTTCTCGTTTTTCATAAAATTCCTTTCTCGTTTAATTTTTTGTATCTTAAATCTATCATATAATGGAGGCTTTGTCTATTTGAAATTATTCGTCAAATCTATTTATCTCTCTCATCTCGAGTTCATATGAATCATCGATTATACTTTTTTCAATTTCGCTATCCGAGAACTCTCCATTAACTTCTAGAAGTTTTTTGTGGTAGAGATATGAGTATGCTGTTTGAATTGGAATCAAAAAGAGCAGTATACCAAATAAAAATGTAAAGAATATCGATGATAAAATAATCCCTGCAGATGGGTCTGGATTATATGAAAATTGTTGGATATTCACCATGATTGCAAAAAACGCTATAAATAAAATTATGAAAGGTGAGGCTATTACAATTCCTCCACCCATAAACTTGAGTATTCGACCTTTTGATATCTTAAATCCAAATTTGAGTGCCTCAATTACATCCTTTTCCTGATAAATCAAACTTAATAGTCCAAAATGTAGTGCGATAAAGAAGTATATGAGTGCGGCATATAATATTATTAAGAGAGGGAACATTCCAAAAGGACCTAAAAGTAGAGATAGAACCATTCCAATTAACATTATCGGGAACATTGCTACCATTGATATTCCCATTTGTATTGCATACAACAAAAGTATATACAAAAAGACCTTTCCATATTTTGATTTTGCATTCTGCCATGAAAATTTAAGAGGCTTGTCAACTTTTTCATCCTTAGTTTTGACTATACTAGAGATAGTTCCTATGTAGAGAGGGTAGGTTGCAAAGTAAAAGAGAATTAGCGCCAGGTAGATTAATGCAAATCCTCCTGCGAGATACATTCCCTGTTTTATGTTGTTTTCTACTGATCCATCTGTCTCTTCTAGCCACGGCATCGATCCAATAAACTGATTATCAGCTAATATCATTGCAACGGTAAAAATAGTTATCAAAGGTAGATAATAGATGATATTTGCTATTAATATCTCTTTTATTGACTTTACTCCTAGTGAAAATGAATCTTTCATCAGTGGCCCAAGGCTTATCTTCTCTTTTTTCATAAAAATCCTTTTTGCTTAATTTTTCTGTATTATCACTCTATCATGGAATTGGTTGCTTTGTCTATTTCACAAACATCAACCCAGCCAGAATTTCTGGGTGGTTGGGGTTAGATGGGGGAGATCTTGTCGGCGTATTTTGACCACCACTCGGCAGCTTTGTAGAGCTCTACAGATTCAGCTGGAACTTTGATTGATTGGAGATTCCAACTAAAACTGTTATTTATGCCTACAGTAGGGGGTGTTGTCGCATGGATTATAACTTCTCTGAGAAATACGTTATTATAAAAAACACCATCTCCTATCTCTATTAAGTTTTTTTGTATCGTTATTTTCTCCATTCTTTTGCACTCATAGAATGCTCTGTCTCCAATGGTTGTTGTTGATTCTGGAAGTATTATTTCTGAAATATTCTCACAGAAGGAAAATGATTCATCTGAAATTAAAGGAATTGTCCAGTTCTCAAAAGGGCTCGAGATTATTACTTTGCCACTAATAGCTCTATTTTGATTTGGTAAAGTAAATATTCGAGTCTCTGGGTATCCTTTGTATTTAATTCCGTTGACTTCCTGATCGAGAGATGGTGCTTCTATTGGATAGAATTTGGAGGAAATCTCAGACCATCCGAATGCTGATTTGTAATTATCTAAACTAGATTCTGGTACAAGGATTGCTCTGGTCTTTTGCATATTTTGAAAAATTTCAGAAATATTATATCCTGTGTAGTCAACAGTCGGCGGAGTAGTTGCTAAAATAGTTATTATCATCTCTCTATTTAATTCAAGAGATTTGAAGTGTATCTTCTCAAGGTTTTCAGGTAGAGTTAAAGCTCCTATTCTAGAACTACTAAACGCATCTGCACCTATTGATTTGAGTGAGCTAGGTAGAGATATCTCGGATAGCGCAGTATTATAAAATGCCAGTTCTCCTATTGATTCTAGTAACTCAGGCAGTGATATAGATGTAAGCCTTGAGCAATAATGAAAGGCCTTTGCCTTAATTTCTTTTACAGAGCTTGGAATTGTTATGCTTGATAGTTTTGTATGTTTAAAGGTTGATTCCTCAATAACTGTAAGTGAATTTGGAATATTTATTTGACTGAGATTTAAACACCAATTAAATGCACCAGCACCTATAACAGACACACTCTCAGGGATTGTGATATTCTCGAGTTTTTGGCACTCAGAAAAAGCATAACTTCCTATGTATGTTAGGTTTTCAGGTAGTATAATGTCTTTGAGTTCTGAACATCGATTGAAAGTGTTATTTTCAATTCTAGTTATTGCGTTTGGAATGTTTATTTGTGTAATCTTTGAGCAACCTAAGAATGCTCCTTCTCCAAACGATGTGATAGTTTCTGGAATATTTATTTGTTCAAGGCTTGAACAGTTAGCAAAGGTATAACCTTCAATGGTAGTTACTAGGCTAGGAATATTTATTTGAGTTAGATTCTTGCAGCCTGAAAATGAGCTTTCGCCAATAAAGTTTACACTTTCAGGTATTGTTATTTGGGTTAGTTTACTGCATCCGGAGAATGATAGATTTTCAATTCTTTGTAGAGTTTCTGGTAATTCTACACTTCTTAGGTTGCTACAGCCTCTAAATGTTTCTTGTTCTATTACTTTTATAGAATCAGGGAGTGTAACATTATCTAGACTTGCACAGAGATAAAAGGCTTGATACCCTAGTTTTGTTACCGTGGCAGGAATCTCGACAGTTTCGAGGCTCTTACAGTTGTAGAATGTTCCATTTTTGATCTCTGCTAATGAACTTGGAATATTTACTGTTTTTAGTTGCTCGCAATTCATAAATGCATAAGAGCCTATATTTAATACCGAGTTTGGGATATTGATAGTGGCTAGATTCGTGCAGCCAGAGAATGCAGATGAAGGTATTTCTGTTATGTTGTTGCCTATTGTTACTGATGTTATATTTTTTGTGTTTGAGAAATTTCTGAACGATGTTACTTTTAAATTTTGTAAATTATCTGGAATAACAATTTCGCCTGAGACTTCTGTGTTTATTAGCGATACCTCTGCAGTCTTATCATAAAAGTTAGCTCTAAATTTGAGATTTCCATCAATAGTCATATAGTCAGGCCAAGAAGGTTCTTTGATTCTTCTCTTGTACGATGACCACACATTTGCGTTTTGATATATATCTGCTTTACCCTCTGGAACGACTATTTGGGAGAACGTATCGGGTAAAGATAGACTCCAATTTGTTATTTCTGGTGGAGTATCTGAATTAATTATCAGCTCTGTTATTGAAGAATTGTAAAATCCACCTCGAATCTTTGTAATATTTTCATTTATTGTAACAGATGCAATCTTCGATGAATTTCTAAATCCTTCTTTATCTATTTCTGTTATCTTCCATCCTAACAGTTGCTCTGGAATTGTTATATCTCCTGTAAGTTCTGAGTTTGCAGCGCTTATTGCCCATGTCTTTGTTTCATAGTTTGCAGTGAATTTAAAATTATCTTGAATAATAGTTGATTCTGGCCAATTAAGGGCAATAATCTTGGTTCCAAAAGATTTCCAGTTATCATCAGATCGGTAGTTTTCTATTAATTCTTCTTTTACCCTTATCTCTTTAAGATTTGGATGATTTTGTATGAAAGAAGATTCAGTCGTTGGTACTTGTTCTGAATGAATTTTGAAGGTCGTAATATTAGTACAACCAGAGAATGCCCAAGATTTTATACTTGTTATTGTCGATGGGAGTTCAAAAGAAGTAACAGATTGTAAATCTCTAAATCCTCCATATCCAATTTCTGTTACATTCCAGCCTTCTATTTGTTCTGGAATTATTATTTCTCCTGAAATTTCATTGTTACTAGCAGCTACAGACCAAGTTTTGCTCATGTAATTTGCAGTAAATGTAAAATCTCCTTGTATTAGTGGAGAAGATGGCCATTCCTTTGCTATAATTTTATTTGCAAAGTTTTTCCAGTTATTTGCATTTCTGTAGGCTTCTACGAGTACTTCAGGAACAATAATTTTTTTCAATGTGTAGTTTTGGTTTGTGCTGAAGCAAAATTCGGCAATAGTCATCTCTTCAGCAGGCACAATAAGTGTCTCAAGCGATGTACAATCGCAGAAGCTTCCATCTCCAATCTTAGTTATTGTTGATGCAAGTTCAATTTGTGTTATCTTATTACAAGATGAGAATCCATAACTTGTTATTTTTGTAACATTCCAACCCATAAATGTCTCTGGTATGATCACCACGCCTATTATGTCTTTGTTAGCAGCAGCTATAGACCATGTCTTTGTAAAAAAGTCAGCAGTAAATTTAAAATCACCATCTATCTCTTCATAGTTCGGCCATGAGGCTTCTTTGATCTTTGTTTTGTATTCTGACCATAACGGTGCTTCTTGATAAACTTGAGAATAGCCATCGGGAACTATGATTTGTTTTATCCTATAAAATGCAGGCAAGGTGTCCGAGGAGATTATAGGAGGATTTATGCTTTTTAGTTCAATTTCCTCTGTCGCATATGAAAATGTCCTTTCGTATATTTTGGAAATTTCTCCTTTAATTATCATTTTTTTAAGTATTGAACAATTTCGGAATGTCTCATAACCTATTGACGATATATTTTCACTAATTATTACAGAGGTTATTTTGTCACAATCTTGGAAACTTCTATTTTCAATGGAAGTTACTTTCCAACCTTTAAATTCGTTGGGAATAGTAATATCTCCACTTATTTCTTTATTTGCAGCAGCGATAGAAAATGTCTTTGTCTCATAGTTGGCCTTATATATGTAATCACCGTCGATTATCATGTCATTTGGCCATGTAATGCCTATTATGTAGCTAGATCTTGAACTCCACGACGCTCTGTAGGTATCAACACTTTCGTCAGGAACTCTGATAATGCAATAATTATTAAAATTTCCATAACCTTCGTTCCCTAAAATAGGTGGGGTCTCTGCGTTGATTGTTAGTTCTTTGATTTTACTCTCGTCTGGAGTTGTTTTGAATGCAACTTTTCCAATAGATTTAATTTTTGAGCCAATTTTTATTTTTTCTTGCCCTAAAATTAAGCAAAAAGCATAATCCCCAATCGTCTCTAAACTCTCAGGCAGTGTTACATCTGTTAAGGTTACGCAGTTATAAAACGCATGTTCCCCGATTTCAACTATGCCCTCAGGTATAATCACTTTTTTTAAATTTCTATACTCGAAGAAAGCCTTGCTGCCAATCTTTGTAACCTGCCAGTTAATTCCATCATCTTCAGCATTTTCTCGTGAATCAAAGAAGCTAGGGATTGTTATCTCTTCAGCATTTATGTTGTTGCCGTAGACAGTCCAGGTCTTGGTCTTGTAGTCGGCAACAAGTCTGATGTCGCCGAGTTCAATAGATGGACTTGGTAGACCATATTCGCAGATCTTGTTTGCATAATTTTTCCACATACTGTCATTTATATATGCCTCGTATGTGCCCATTGGAACACGAATCTCTTTTACATTTGTGCCGACTGCAAATGATCCAAAGGCTGGAGGAGTTGTCGGGTCAAGCATAATATATTCAAGTTTTGCAGCTGCTGCGAATGCGTTAGCATCGATCTTTGTTATTGATGTTGGTATTTCAATTGTATGGAAGCTTTGTATATTCGTTGTTTCGTTTGCACCCATATTTGCTACTGGCCAGCTATTAAACTCTGCTGGTATCCGTAGGTATTCGTCTGAAAATCCAGCAGCCACAGATACCGACCATGATTTCTCGATATAGTTAGCAGTATACTTAAGTCCATCCTTCTCAATTGTTGATGATGGCCAGCTTAATCCACATATTTTATCTGCGAATTTTCCCCATGTCTTGTCATTTCTGTATTTTTCTACACTTTCGTCAGGAACTCTTATCTCAGCTAACGCATTGGTTAGAGTTAGAAAGCTTCGATCAGCCGTTGGTGGTTCTTTTGCGTTTATTGTAATAGTCTTGAGTAGACTACAATTAGAAAAAGCATAATTTTCGATTTTGGTTATGCTCTGAGGTAGTGTTACTGTTGTAATTCTTGAAAAAGAGCTAAATGCATTGTCTCCAATGTGTGTTACAGGTTTCTCATTTGCGATTTCAGGCACAGTAATTGATTGCATATCTGAATTGCTTAAATCTCCATAGACTGTCCATGTCTGAGTTTCATTTATCTCAAATTTTAGACCATCTTTTGAGAAGTTAATCTCTGGTTCTGGTTTAGGACAGGCCATAAATAGCCCTACAACAATAAAATTTAATAATGATATTTTTCTTATAAATGAGTTCATTCAATTCTCCCCCGAGTTGTTTAATTTTAATCCTTTAGAGATAATACTAATAAAATATCTTTTTGACTAGTTCCCATAAATTGATTTTTGAGAATTATTCCATAATCATAATCTGCAAATTTTCAACTGGTTTGTTGCTGATTGCTATCCACTCCGCCTCGCTTTGCTTGGTTACTGTTGTTTTGAGCGTGTAGTATCCGCGGATAAATGTTTTGTCGGGGAATTCTTTGTAGTAACGGATTATAATCGATGAGTTTATCGGTACTCGGATGCTGAACTCTGCGGATTTTTGTCCTTTTTCGATGGTAACCTTTGTCCAGTATTTTCTATCCTCAGAATCGATTGCTCCTACCCAGAGATCTTCGATAGTTTCAGCTGCTGGTTGTTTGTTATAGGTAAAAATTTTGCCTGATACGTAAGTTTGTCTTGGTCCTTTGTTGCCAGTCATCACAACTAGGTAGCCTTTGTATTTGCTTTTGGGGTTGTATGCAAAGCCGATTCCAACATCGGTGTGCTTCTCCCAAAAATTGTTCATACCGAGAAGGTGTTTGCGGTGGTTTGCTTGTGGGCTAGAGTGGGGGACGCCTCTGTCAAAGATAAGATTCTTGATGTGTTCTATGCCACTGCGTGAGCTACCGCCTGAGAGCGACTCGTTGTAGTTAACAGTATCAATATCTGGCCATTCTAACGGGAAAAAGTAGCCTTCAGCCTCTGCGAATTTGTTTGGTCCTACTCCCTCAGGCGTGAAATGGTCAAAGTAATCGCGAGTTGCCATGTCAATTGCTTTATTCTCAGCTGCTCTTGCTAATTTTTCATTCCAAACTAGTGGGTTTTGTGGTTTTACATCACTTAAATTGATTTGTAGTTCTTCTGAGAATTCAGCGGGGTTGGTTCGTATCTTGTTTAGATAGGAAAAAGCAACCCTAGCCTCTGTAGAAAGGGTTTCTGCATCACCATCGCCTTCCCGACTGATCTTCTCAGATGAATGAACCTGCTCGTTAACGCAGAAGGTGCAAAAGATTGCAATGGCGCATGCAAAAAAAATACTTTTTCTCAAAAAAATTGACTTTTTTAACATAATCCTCAGATTTAATTTTTCTCTCTATAATTATTAATTATGATTCCATATTTGTCAAGGATTTCTGGTGATACTTTTCTTGCAAAGATTTAAAATAGGTCTCTTAGGGCTCGATTATTAAGCTCTGAGCGGGTTACTTCTGTTTTTTTGCATAAAAAGTAGCACTATGGTATTCGATTATCTCTTTTCTGCTAAAATTCTTGACTTTTTTCAATCCTAGTTCTTTGACTGCAAGTCGCACAATCTCTTTGGTCTTCTGCTTCTTCGAAGCTCCCAGCTCCTCTTTGTTGTTGCCTGAAATTTTCCCCTTATAGAATTTCCCGGCAATTACTAGAGCTTCTGCAGGGCATAATCCCACAATCTCGCTTCCATTTGGCTTCTCTCCAAGCTTAGCTAATTCCTCTTTGACAGCCTCAAAGAGTGTGTGCAGATTTGTCTCCTTGTAATTGTGTAGATTGCAGGTTATCTGGACTTGGTCAAAATCTTCTATATACCAAGCCTTTGCCTGGAGAGCTTTTAATCTTCCAGGGGTTGTCCCATCTCCTGAGCTTCGTAACTTTTTTGCAATCAACGAAGCCTCTTCGAGTGAACATGGTACATTCACATTGTAGGCAATCATAATCCCTCGGGCACCAATTGCGGTGACTCCTGCAGATGGGTGCACTTCGGGTGGTCCAAGATCTGGTGGGAAGGTTTTTATTTTTTCCTTAAAAAATTCATATTCTCCTGCTCTAATCTTTGGCAAGGCGTAGTGATCTTTCTGTTGCGCAGATTCAGCATAGAGATAAACTGGGATTTTAAGATTTTCTGCAACAAACTCAGCTATTTCGAGTGCGATCTCTTTTGCATCTTCGATTGTTGCATCTTCGAGTGGAATAATTGGGCATACATCCACCGCTCCCATTCTCGGATGGGTTCCGGTGTGTTTTTCCATATCAATCAGTTGTGTCGCTCTCTGATATAGGGATTTTGCTGCTGATGTTATGCCTGATTTTGTTCCTAAGATTGTTATTACTGTTCTATTTGCAGCAATTCCTGAATCAATGTGGATAACTTTAGCCTGTTTGCTAACGTTAGCAGATTTCACAATTAATTTTATTTTATTGTGATCTCTGCCTTCGCTAACATTTATTACTGCCTCAAAGATTTTTTTCATGATTATAGCTTGTTATACTTTATATCACCTTCGACCATTGTCAGCTTTACATCAAAGTTGTGGTCAAATACTGTAATATCTGCATCACTTCCAGGTAGAAGGATTCCTTTCTTTCTGTCGATTCCTAGTACCTTTGCTGGATTTGGCGCAGCCATCTTCAATGTGTTTTCAAGGCTTGTTCCCCATGTGAAGAGGTTGTTGACACCTTTTAGCATTGTTAGGGATGATCCTGCAATTACATCATCAGTAACCCTTCTGAATACATTGTTTTCGTCTAGGTAGACCTCTTCGTTATTTGCGTAGAGTGATTTTGCACACTGGCAAGTAGGTCGTAAAGAGTCAGTTACAAGAACAACCTTGTCGGCTGGTTTTTCCTTGAGAAGATGCTTAACTAGTTCTGGGTGGACGTGAAATCCATCTGCGATTACTTCGCATGAGATCTCAGGGTGGATGAGGATAGCGCCAACGCAGCCTGGATCACGGTGGTGGAGTTTTCTCATTGCGTTGAAAAAGTGTGTTGAGTGTAAAATTCCAGCCTGCATTCCTTCTAGCATATTCTCGTAAGTTGCATTTGTATGTCCTGCAGATAGCACAATTCCCTGTTTTGTGCAGTATAGTGCAAGATCTCGCATGTTTTTGAGCTCTGGAGCTACAGTCATTATCGAGATATTTCCCTGAGCAATCTTATCGAACTTCTTCATTAGTTCAAGATCTACATCTCTCATATATTCTGTCTTCTGTACACCTTTCTGGTCTCTTGAGATAAACGGACCTTCGAGATGCATTCCATTTATTTTAGCACCAGCCTCTTTCCCCATCGCAGATACAACGCTTCGGATTGCTGCTATGAAATTTTCTTCAGAATCTGGGTAAAGTGTTGGGCAAAAACTTGTAACTCCATATTCTGTAAGTGCTTCGCTCATTCCAAGTATATCATCTACGCTTCCGTTTTCAGTTCCAAAACCTTTGATGCCGTGTATGTGTGTGTCAATGAATCCTGGCGATAGTATCAATCCGTTTAAGTCAATAATCTCAGCATCTTTTGGGATGATTTTTTTATTAAACCTCTCGTGGCTGACTACATCGTCAATAAATCCGTTTTTTACGATTACTGCACCGTTTTTGATTGTCATAATTCCAGTGTAGATCTCTGCATTTATCAAACAATATGTCTTCATTCTATTTCCCCTTTTGTATAGTATATTAAAATTTACTAAAAATCTGAATTACTTTGGTCAAAAAAATTAAATATTCTTTATTAAATTACGTAGAGAAAAGTATTAAGAAATTTTCTTTTTGTATCATTTATTGGCTATCTCTATGTAAATAATTTTTTTAGAAAAAGATGCACAAATATTGTTTTATAGGATTTTTTTCATTTGCAAAAAATAAAAAACCGTTATACCGTATAGTATATAAAAAAACTTTTCATGGAGGGAGATTTTATGAAAAAAAAATTAGTGTTGTTTCTTCTTGTTGCAATTAGCGCTAGTCTATTTGCTAATTTTGAAGAGGAGCTAAAGAAGGCGGACAAGTTTTTCTGGGAGTGTAAGAATGCTGAGTCTTTGGGTGTTGTAGAGAAATTATGGTCGGAAGATTTGACTGATGATCAGAAATTTGATGTGGCTTGGAGAATGTCTCGAGCAGTTGTGACTTACACAGATGATTTGTACTACAAGGGTGGAACCTCTAAGGGTGATCTTCTTGCTGGTTATGATAAGGGAGCTGAGTGGGCACAAACGGCAATTGATATTAACCCTTCTTCTCCTATTGGGCACTATTGGAAATCTGCTAATTTAGGCAGATATGGTCAGACTAAGGGTATTTTTGATTCTTTGGATAAAGGTTATATGATGAGAGATCTTTTGACTCAAGGTGCTAATCTGGATTCTGATTTTGCGGATACATTCTTTTTGATTGGGCAACTCTATAATGAGGTTCCTAAGATGTTTTTTGGTGATAAGCAGTGGGCAGTCTCCTCTTCACGTCTCTCAATTGCTAAGTTTGATCCAAATAAACCATATATTTACTATACTCCAGAAAGGAATTCATACTATTACGAGAGATTGGTTATTCATCTTGTAGATAGAAATTGGAATTCTGGAAAGAGAGTTTCAGAGATGAATAAGTTAAAATCTTCGATAACAGAAGATATGAAGCCTTTTGAAATGTCTAAATATTATGAGGCTACGATTGATTTCTCTACAGTTCCAGATTATTCGACTAAGCCATTATCTCAATTATCTGATAGGGAAGAGGCTGTTGCAATCTGCAAATGGATGATTACTTGGATAGATAAGCAGTCACCAGTAAAATATTTGCAAGATCACAAGAAATACTATGAAAGTATTGTAAACAAGTATCAATAATAACTTATCCTACCAATTCTGGTAGGATTTTTTTTAGTTTTTAATTCAAATTTAATTACTTTTTTTATTAAAAATGTTACATTTATATGCGTATAAATATGCTCTTTAGTGTATTTATTTTTTTATTAAATCCAACAATTTACATTCAGAGTGGGGGAAATATGAATATAGATATGGTTATTTCTAAGACTAATGATCAGAGAGTAAAGAATCTTGCAATAAAATTTAGTAAAATTTTTGATGAGACAGAAGTGTTTGTAGCTCGTTCGCCTGGACGAACTAATTTAATTGGGGAACATACAGATTATAATGGTTGTCCTGTATTTCCAATGGCAGTTGATAGAGATATTCTTGCTGTTTGTTCACCTAGAGATGATAAGAAGGTTGTTATCTACGATTATAATGATGCCTATGGTTATAAGGAATTTTTTATACAAAAAGAGATACCTTCTTCTGCTACAGGAGATTGGGGTAACTATCCAAAGGCAGCAGTTCAGGGCTTGATAAATTATTATGCTCAGACAGGAAAGATTAAGTTTGATAATCTAAATGGTTTTAATGCGGTTATAACTTCAAATATTCCTGCTGCAGGTGGAATGAGCTCTTCGTCTGCTTTTGTTGTACTCTCTGCGCTTTTGCTTTTAGGTGCTAATAATATTAATGAAGATAAGAAGCTTTTAGCTTCGTTGATGGCTAAGTCCGAGACCTATGTAGGGACTCAGGGTGGTGGAATGGATCAGGCTGCTTGTCTTATGGGGTTGAATAATCATGCCTTGAAGATTGATTTCAATCCGTTAAGAGTTCGTGAGGTTATCATTCCTAGTGGTTACTGTATTGTTGTTGCTGATACCTTGAAAAAGGCGCCAAAGACAGAGTCAGCTTTGCAGAACTATAATAGAAGATCTATAGAGTGTAAGATTGCTACAGCATTGATTAAGAAGGCTTTTGAGAAAGAGTATGAGAGGATTTTCCCAATTACTGCACTTGGTGATATTACTTGTGAGAGATTAGGTCTTAGCGAGGCTGAGATTGATAAGGTCTTAGATAGTGCATTACATAAGAATTTTTATTATCTTGATGAGATTGCTAGTATCTTAAAGTTATCTCCAGATGCTGTGATTCAGAAATACTGTAAGATGAAAGATGGTCAATATTTAGATATGCCACCGGAAGGTTTTAAGTTGTATCAGAGATTCTACCATGTTATGACTGAGTGGAAGAGAGTAGAGAAGTCTGTTCTTGCCCTTGAGAGCGGCAATGTTAAGAAATTTGGCCAGTTGATGAATGATTCTCATTTTAGTTGTAGAGATAACCATGAGGTTAGTTGTAAAGAGTTAGATGTGCTTACTGAGATTGCTCGAAATGCTGGGGCTTTGGGCTCTAGGATGACTGGAGCTGGATTTGGTGGATGTACTGTCAGTTTAATAAAGATTGATAAGGTTATGACTTTCATTGAGAAGGTTAAGGCTAAGTATTATGATTCATATTTGGTTAATAATGCGCCTGAATTGTTGAAAAATGCATCGGGTGATCCTATCTTTATGGTATATCCTGCAGATGGCGCAGGAATTATCAAGGGTTTTGAGTTAGAATAAGGATGGTTTGTTGTGTTTGAAGGTAAAAAAAATCCTATTACACGCTTTATGATTGCTGATAAGAGTGTAAAATGCGTGGTTGCGAATTTGAATAATTTAATATCAGATGCAATTGATATTCACAAGTTAGGGCCAATCGAACAATTGTTTTTTGGTCGAGGTCTTGTGGCAGCTGCTCTAATCTCCACCACAGTTAAGGGTTCTGATAGATTAGTCTTGAACTTAGAGTCTGATGGACCTGCAGAAGGATTTGTTATCGAGACTTGTGCAAATGGTCAGGTTAAGGGTTATCCAAAGGTTAACCCTATCCCTGCGAGTCCTGATATTTCGAGTTTTTCTCAGATAATTGGAGAGGGCTTTCTTTCTGTTTCCAAATATATTGAAGACACAGCTACTCCTTTTACTGGAACTGTTGAATTGGTCTACAAAGATTTAGCACTTGATCTTGCGAATTTTTATACCAATTCAGAGCAGGTTCCGACAGCCTTCTTGCTGAGTATAAATCTTTCACCAGAGGGTAAATTTTTAGGTGCTGGTGGTGTGCTGATTCAATCTATGCCAGGGGCTAAGTCAGAGATTCTAGAGAAAATAAATGAGTCTGTGGATTTTTTTGTCTCTCCAGGTGTCTACTTTGCTAATGGGAAGAGTAATAGTGAATATATAGATGAGTTTTTTAGTGAATTTGGTGTTTCTTCTGTTTTTGATTCTGAAATTCAGTATTCTTGCCCTTGCATTCGTGGTCGGTTCAAGGCATATCTTGGGAATCTCCCTAAGCAGCAGTTAGAAGAGATTCTTGCTGAGGATGATTTTCCTGTTAAAGTTAACTGCTTTAATTGTGGCGAGGTCTATGATTTTTCGAAAGAAGAAGTTGAGAAGATGTTGCATAAGTTAAAATTAGAAGATAAACATGGTAAACAGATATAATTAGGAGATTTTATGGAATATACAGAGAATAAACGAGGGTTTTTCAAAACTGTTGGCTTGATATTTGATATAACTAGAAAGGTAATTGTTAATCTTGCCTTTTGGTTATTTGCTTTAGCAATTTTGGGATATCTTCTTTCAGATAAAAGCTATGTTGTTCGTGGCGACTCTGTATTGTTGATACAGCCTGAAGGAGTTGTTGTAGATACCCTTTCTGAAAAATTTTCCCTCTCTGATTCTCTTCCTTCGCGCCAGAAATTACAGGTGGCTGCTTTAGATATTATCTCTTCGTTGAAGAATGCAAAGGACGATTCTAGAATCAATTCAGTAATTTTTAACGGTAGTGGAATTTATTCCTGCTCCTTTGCAAATGCTCAGGAGATTGCAGAGGCTATAGTTGACTATCGGGAGAGCGGTAAGGATATTGTTTTTTACGATGTAAACTATGCTCAGACTTCATATTATCTTGCAAGCTTTTGTTCAGAAGTTGTTGTTGATCCTCTTGGCTCTTTCTCAATTCCTGGCTTCGGGATATATTCACCCTATTTTAAGAAAGGGTTTGATAAGATTGGTGTTGAATGGAATATTTTTCGAGCAGGTGAGTACAAGAGTGCAGTTGAGCCTTTTACTAGAAATAACATGTCTGAAGAGTCTAAGCAGAATACAATGTTGTTGTTAGATGATTTGTGGTCTGTATATGTTGAAGATATCTCAAAGGCTCGTGGTATAGATTCTCAGCTTATTAAGGATTTTTCTTCAAATCCGCTTAGTTCTTTGAGGGCTAATAATGGAAATCAGGCAAAAAGTGCAATTGACTTAGGGTTTGCAGATACTATCTCTTCGATGAACGATATTTATTATAATGTTGATTCTAATCTGGAAGATAATATAACTTTTGTAGATTACAATGATTATCTTTCTAGCTTTTTAAATAAGAAAAATTCAAGTCCTAGTATAGGCTTGATTGTACTCGAAGGCGATATTACCTCATCTGGTTCTGGACCTAATATTATAAACGGGGCAATAGAGAGTCAGAAGATTATTGACGTTGCTAATGATTCCTCGATTGAGGCTGTTGTTGTAAGGATAAATAGTGGTGGCGGTGGTATTACTGCTTCGGAAGAGATTCGAAGGGCTGTCGAATATTGTAGTGATAAGAAGCCTATTGTTGTATCTATGGGTGGTGTCTGCGCTTCTGGTGGCTACTGGATTTCTTCAGCTGCTGACTTGGTCTACGCTAATTCTACGACAATTACAGGTTCTATTGGTGTCTTTGGCATGATTCCTACTGCTCAGAAGGCTATGCGGGATTATCTTGGAATAAGCTTTGATGGAGTTGGAACAGGGCCATATTCTGGAGGTATTCGCATCGATAGGGCTATGACTGCGAATGAAAAGGAGCTTTTTCAGCTAGGGATTGATTTTGCTTATCAGAATTTTCTTGAAATTGTTGCAAAGGGGAGAAGTCTTCCTCTTAATGAGGTTGAAGAGGTCGCGTCTGGGCGAGTCTTTACCGGGGGCAGAGCGCTTGAATATGGTCTTGTCGATGAACTCGGTGGTCTTCGATCTGCTATTGATGGAGTGGCTGAGCTTGCAGGACTTGAAAAATATAAGGTAATAGTAATTCAGGACAAAATGACACTTGTAGAGAAGATGTTAGCAGATATGATGCGTCAGAGTGTTGATGTGGATTCTGGTCTAAATTATTATATCTTGTCATTGAGAGATCATGCATTCAAAAGCCTTTTTAATTTGGCTATGATTTCTGATCCTAGTTGTAGATATGTTTGGTCTTTCGAAAATTTTATGCTATATTAAGGTATGATAGATAGTAAAGAGTTGCTCGAGGGCTCTCCGTCGTTTTTACTTCGGCGGTTAGCTGTACCAGCAGCAACTGGTTTGGTTTTTAATACTTTTTTTAATATAACAGATCTTCTTTATGCTAGTAGATACTCCCTTGATGCCTTGTCAGGTCTGACACTTGCGAGTTCAATTTTCTTCATGTTAATATCAATCTCTGTGGGGCTTGGTTCTGGGCTTTCAGTTCTTATGTCAAATTCCCGCGGCGAGGGCAGAAATGCAGATGTGAAGATTCTTTTTGTTAATGGATTGTTGATTGCAATATTCTTGACAGTTCTAATCCTCTCGTTCTTTTTCCCATTTATCGATGATCTGGTATTGCTTTTCACAGGTGACAAGTCGTCGGGAATTCTAGAAGCTGAAGAGTATTTGAGAGTGATTGTCTGGGGTTTTTTCTTTTTTATGTTTAATGGTATTCTGAATTCTGTGCTTGCATCTTCTGGTGATACGAAAACCTATAGAAATTTTCTCATGGCTGGATTCTTGATAAATATTATTTTAAACTACTTTTTCATGTACGGAGTTGGAGGATTTGAGGGATTAGGCGTTGCTGGTGTTGCATTATCGACAGTTCTAATTCAGGTAATTGGTAGTTGTTTTCTGCTTGTTAAGGTCGCCCAATCTGGTGTGTTTGGTCAGAGGGTCAAGTTTAGCCTGGTTAGCTTTTCTTCTTTAAAAAAAATTATTCTCTTTGGTTTGCCTGTCTTCATAAATTTAATGTCAATATCGCTATTTCAGATTTTGATTCAGTTCTTTCTGTACCGGGATTCACTGTCGGGGCAGGCAATTGCAGGTTATGGAGCAGGAACAAGGGTCGAGCAAATTGTCTTGTTGCCGTTTCTGGGACTTTCTACCGCGGTTGTTCTGGCTACTAGTACTTGTTTCGGAGCAAAGAGGTTTGCTAGAATCAAGGAGTTTGTTATATCAGCCTTTCAGGATAGTTTCTTGCTGATGATAATTCTTTTTGTTCCGGTTATTATCTTTAGAAAGGATTTAGCTCTGTTTTTTACTAACGATGAGGTTTCAGCTGGTATTGCTGTAGTTTATATTTTTTTCTCATTTATAGGTTTTTACTTTAATTTTATTGCCCTGATTCTTGCAACCGTCTTGCATAGTTTGAAGCGTCCGCTTTCTGCTGCAATAATCTACTTTGCAAATAATCTTTTTCTTCCATTTGTTATTGTCTTTATTTTCTGGGTCTTTAATCATACCGACATCTACTATCTTTTTGCTGGATTAGCTATTGGGAAGGTTATATCAGGTCTAATCTCAATTATTTGCTTAAAGGTTGTATTTGTCTCTCTTGATAAGTTAGAAGAGGGGCTTTAGTTGTTGTCGATTGGTGGAGGCATTTTCTCTTGCAGTTCCATCATAGAGTTTGTCAGCTTTCTGATTCGCTCTCTGAGGACGAAGACACAGTAAGTAATTTCAGCTTTTCCTCTCACAATATCCTCGGCAAGCGCCTTGCATGTCGGAGCGCCACAAGCACTACAATCAAGCCCTGGTAACTGTTGCTGAATCATCTGCATCTTCTGTATCTTCTCAATTGCTTCGCCAAAATCGTCTGAGAGCTTCATTATTTGCCGTGGTTCAATCTTTGTATCCCAATCAAGGCGTATTTTTTCAAGATTATCTGGCTCGATAACACTCTCTGGTAGATCAAGGATTTTTGCAGTGACAATACTCTTGCAGATATATGGGTTCTCTACTGTCAGAGCTCCACCCACACAGCCTCCAGGGCAGGCCATTACCTCGACATAGTCAATCTCGTCTAGCCGTCCATCTGCAATCTTTTCAAGAACCTTCGAGACATTATTAATCCCATCCACAGCAACATAGGAAATTGGCTTCACCGCCTCAGTCTCACCATCTCGAACTGCCCACGATACTCCACGACCAGAAGCGCTTGCAAGGTGTTCAATCTCGGTATTGCTTGACATCGCTTCAAGCAGAGGAAGGTATATATCCTTAATTGATAATACTCGATCTACAGTGCTAGAATCATGTCCAAGTGGAGCCTTTACACTTGTTATCTTTGCAGGACAAGGACTTATGAAAAAAATTCCCAAATCTTTAATATCTTTGTACTTCTCTCTGACAATTTGCGCCGCAATCTCCATCGGAGACTCAACTCTGATAATATTGTCAAGAAGCTCTGGGTATTTTACCTGGACAAGACGGACACAAGCAGGGCATGAGGAAGATATTAGAGGTTTAGGTTTGTCAGGTTTCGCAAGCTCTTGTATTATTCTATCTGAGACATATTCAGCCGCCTTTGCTACCTCAAAAACTTCGTCAAATCCAAGGTGTTTTAATCCTGTCAGTATTCTATCAATTGAGAATCTTTTGTCAAATTGTCCATAGAGGGTCGGAGCAGGAATTGCAACCTTAAACTGAAATTTTTCAAGATCTCTCATCGAATCTGGCAGAGCTATCTTTGCATGATGGGGACATCGTCTAATACATTCCCCGCAATCTATACACCTGTCTGTGATAATACGAGCCTTTCCTTTAGATACTCTTATCGCTTCGGTAGGGCAGTATGTAATACAATTTGTGCATCCCTTGCATAAATCTTTGTTAAGTGCTACTGAATGACTTATTTCCATATATACTTCCTCCTTAGCCTTTGGTTAAATCTATCTTAATTGTTACAGTTGTTCCTTCTCCCACAACGGAATTAATTGTCAATTCGTCGCTATTTTTCTTTATATTAGGAAGTCCCATTCCTGCACCAAATCCGATCTCGCGGATATGATCAGGCGCTGTTGAGTAACCTTCTTGCATAGCTAAATCTATATCTGGAATTCCAGGCCCTTTATCTTCGAATCTTATTAAAATTGTTTCGGGGGAAATTTCGACAAAGCCTTCGCCGCCTCCGCCGTGGATTACAAGATTTACCTCAGCTTCATACATTGAGACTGCTGTTCTTTTTATAGCTTGAGCTGGTAATCCAAGAGTTTTGAGAAGCTTCTTTATCTCGCTTGAAGCCTCACCCATTGAGTCAATCTTATCACCTGCTATTTCGAAATGCTTACTTATTTTACTCATATTTAAATAATATATCACAACCTTAGTCAGACGACAAGAAAAAGATAAAAAAACCTCCGACTTTTGCCGGAGGCTGAATTAGAAACTAGTTCTTTTTCACTTTTTTGTAGCCGTAGATAGCATCTTTTCCCAATTCCTCTTCAATTCTTAGCAATTGGTTGTATTTAGCCATTCGGTCAGATCGGCTCAATGAACCAGTCTTAATCTGTCCAGAGTTAGTTGCAACTGCGATGTCTGCAATTGTAGCATCCTCAGTCTCGCCAGATCTGTGTGAAGTTACTGAAGTGTATCCTGCTCTGTGTGCCATCTCGATAGCGTCAAGAGTCTCAGTAAGTGTTCCAATCTGATTAACCTTGATAAGGATAGAGTTTCCGCAACCAGTCTCGATACCTTTCTTTAGGTATTCAACATTTGTTACAAACAAATCGTCACCAACAAGCTGGCATTTTTCTCCAACTTTATCAGTTAAAATCTTCCATCCATCCCAGTCATTCTCATCCATTCCATCTTCGATAGAATCGATTGGGTATTTTGAGATAAGGTCTGCAAGATAATCTGCTTGTTGAGCTGAAGATCTCTTTGCACCTTTGTCGCCTTCAAATTTAGCATAGTTGTATACACCATCTTTGTAGAACTCAGATGAAGCACAGTCTAGTGCGATTGTTACATCTTTACCTGGCTTGTATCCAGCATTCTCAATCGCTTCCATAATGCTATTAAGAGCCTCTTCTGTGCCTCCAGTGAAGTTTGGAGCAAATCCACCCTCATCACCAACTGCAGTGCTAAGACCTTTTTTCTTAATGATAGCTTTAAGGCTATGAAAAACCTCAGCACCCATTCTAAGACCTTCTTTGAAAGAGTCAGCGCCAATTGGTCTGATCATGAATTCCTGGAAAGCGATAGGTGCATCAGAGTGTGACCCACCATTGATGATATTCATCATAGGAACAGGAAGAGTCTTTGCGTTAGTTCCACCAATGTATTTGTAAAGTGGAAGATCAGAATAGATTGCAGCAGCCTTTGCAACAGCCAAAGATACACCAAGGATAGCGTTAGCTCCTAGCTTGCTCTTAGTCTTTGTTCCGTCTAATTCAATCATCTTCTTGTCGATTGAAACCTGATCAAGTGCATCCATTCCAACAATCTTTGGTGCAATAACCTCGTTTACATTCTTTACAGCCTTAAGAACACCTTTTCCAAGGTATCTTTTCTTATCACCATCTCTAAGTTCTACTGCTTCATTCTCACCAGTAGAAGCCCCAGATGGTACAGATGCTAATCCAACAGAACCGTCTTCAAGTTGAACTTCAACTTCAACAGTTGGAAAACCTCTAGAGTCAAGAATTTCTCTTGCGTAGATGTCAACAATTGTACTCATATGTATCTCCTAAAAAAAATATATAATTACTTTAATACTAAAGTATTTTAACCTAATCGTGTAAAAAATAATGTTGTATTTCGTATTATTCTTGCTATTTTACATAATAGATAATAAAATATAAATATGTTTTATTCAACGATTTTTGGTAAAAGTATTAAAGATTTTCCAGGTAGTCATAACGATAAGGTCTATGGATACCTCTACAAAGGTGGTTTTGTCCGTCCTTTAGGTAGTGGTCTAGCCTGTTTTCTCCCCATGGGTCTTAGAGTTTTAAATAATATGAAGAAGATAATACGTGAAGAGATGAATAATCTCGAAGGTCACGAAGTTCATATGCCGATTGTCTCTCCTCTTTATCTTTGGGAAAAGTCTGGGCGAGCTGAATTCCTTGATAAGTCCTTGCTGACCTTTAATGATAGACATGGCAAATCCTTCACTGTCTCCTACAGCCATGAGGAGAGTATAAGTGATTTGGTAAAGAACACATTAGATTCTTATCGAGATCTCCCAGTATTGCTATATCAATTCCAATCTAAGTATAGAGATGAGGAAAAAGTCAGATCAGGATTACTTCATCTCAAAGAGTTTTTGATGAATGATGCCTATTCGTTCCATTTAAGTTATACAAGCTTGAATAATTTTTTTCCAAAGGTCTTCAAGGCATACTCTCAGATCTTTCAACGATGTGGAATTGAGCCCTTAACTGCAGAGTCTTCGCCTGGGTATATGGGAGGAGAGCGCGCGTACGGTTTCTTCTTTAAGACTGAACAGGGATTAGAATCGTTAGTTGAGTGTGAAGGTTGTGGATATCGTGCAAACATCAAGATTGCTAGAGGATTAAAAAGCAGTGATTATCAGAATCCCAAACCTTTGCAGAAGGTTAAAACAAAAGATGTTAAGACAATCGCTCAACTTTGCGACTTTTTTGAAGTAGATGCTTCGAGTATTGCCAAATCTATATTTTTTAAGACAACAGAAGGCTTTGTGCTTGCTGTTGTACTTGGGGATTCCGAAGTTAGCTTTGATAAACTAGCAGCAGTTCTCTCTTGTAATGTAATAAGAAAAGCAAATGAGCTTGAGTTAGAGTTGTACGGACTTAATGAAGGCTTTCTTTCTCCAATAAATGTTGATGAGACAAAGGTCAAGGTTGTTATAGATGAGAATGTTGCAAATGCTTCAAACTTAATAATGGGCGCTAATGAAAAGGATTTTCACTATTTGAACGCAAATTTTGGAGTTGATTTTGAGTCTGACACAGTCGCTGACATCGGATTGATAAATGAAGAGTATGTCTGCAAGCAGTGTGGCGGTAATCTTACTCATTGTAATACAATTGAGATTGCAAAATTATATAAGCTAGGAAAGCAGTATTCACGTAATATGGATATAACCATACATGATGATAAGATGAATAAAAGATTTTTGCAGATGGGCGCATATGGGATTAGCATGAATAGGCTTTTTATGACAGCAGCAATAGCAAATTCCGATGACAAGGGTATAATTTGGCCAGAAGAGATAGCACCCTTTCTTTTTTGTATGATAAGTATTGGTCCGTCTCTTGCTGTTAAACGAACTGTGGAGCTTATACACTCTAAATTTAAGATGCTAGTTTTATTTGATGATAGAAACGAGTCGATTGGGGTCAAGTTAAAAGATGCTGATGTTCTAGGGATTCCTTTTCGCATCGTAGTCTCTGAGAGACTTATACAAGATGGAAAAGTTGAATTAAAGACACGGAGAACTGGTGAAATTGAAGAAATTTCGGTAGATTACCTAGTTAAATTCATGTATTCAAAGCAAATTGAGTATAAATGTTATCTTTAATTAGAAAATACTATTTTTACTATAGAAATTTACTTCACCTTGAATAGAAAGGTATTTTTTCTGAGTGTTAAAAGAGTCTAGTACTTTTTTTCCATTATCAAGAAAGTAGTAGAAGAACTCTTCATTATTAATGTTTAGCTCTATTTCATAGATACCAGCTGTAATTTCTTTCATTCTATACATAAACGGATCCCATCCATTAAAGTCGCCAGCAATTGTTATCTTGCTGTTAGGTCTTCCTGTGTATATGAATTTATAACGGTTGCCAGTAATCTGCTGAGGTGTTTTTATCTCTTTGTCATATTTTAATTCATTTAGATATATTTTAGACATCTCAAATCCGTGTCTGTTGAATTCCTTGTTTGGATTGTTTTTATCAATGCTCCAAAGACCGTTTATGTTGAGTCTATAATGGAAAAAATCAATATCTTGAGGTATTGGGTAGATTAAAATATACATGTTAATTTTTTCATAGAATGCAAAAGTATTTAGCTTTTGGAAATTTTCATGGCTGAAAACCGCGTAAACAGTCGATATCTGTTGAGTTGGTTTGTAGGAAAATATAATATGATTGCTAATAATTGTTGGAGGTTCTGCTTGTTGGAGATCTTCGATATAAGATTTTATTGCTAGGTTCTCATTTTCTGAACTAAAAGCAAAGACAAAATTTGATAAGGATAGTATAATAAAAAGAAAAATAATTTTTTTATTCATGTGTATTTTGTTCATATTATTCTTTCGACAAAAGTGACTAAAAAATTAATTTTTATTATAATAAAACCGATTATAAATGTAGGAAGTTATATGCCTGATCTTAATAAAATAAGACTATTTGAGAAAAAGATTCAATCGCTAGCTGGTGAGCCTGAGTATTTAGCTGAGAAAGGAGAAACTCTTCACTCTGTGGCTGATACGAAGAAGGATGATCCATCAGCTGATTTATCAGATTTATTTGATGAAGATGTTTCTGGAGCAGAAAATAATAAAAAAGACTCATTGAAAGATATATTTTCGGGGATGGATGATCTCCTTTCTCCGGATGATTTTGCTACGTCGTTAGATACTATTGAGGAACAGGATGACTCTGAAGATGTAGATCTATCTGATCTATTTGGCAGTGAAGATGAAAGCTTCGAGGAGACAAGCCTCACCGACAGTGAAGATTCGAGCGGCGAAGATGGAGATGACCTCTCAGATCTATTTGGCAGTGAAGATGAAAGCTTCGAAGAGACAAGCCTCACCGACAGTGAAGATTCGAGCCCCGAAGATGGAGATGACCTTTCAGCTCTATTTGGCAGTGAAGATGAAAGCTTCGAGGAGA
>JAFGXN010000147.1 GCA_016936615.1 Spirochaetales bacterium
GTGTCCACTATGGGCTTTTTGGATAAATGAATTACGTGATTACAAAATTATTAATTTAATCCTCTTTGTCCTAGGAATATTGACCTTTGTATTGTTTATTTTATCAGAAAATAAATCATCAGGTTTTTTGAAATTTACTGGATTGTTTCAAAGAGTCAATTTGATAATATTATATGGAGTATTAATAATAAATTATCAAAAAATGATAATTCATGGATAGTTGCCGAATTCTTCATCTAGCAGCGAATATGTGCTCTGATTTGCTCCGGCCTTCGACAAATCTAACACTTCGTGGTATATTTCACATATTCACGGAACGTTATCTGCAATTACCATTTTTTAAGAAAAGGAGGAAAAATGAAAAAGGTATTTTTTATTATCTTTATGCTTTTATCACTTAATTCATTATCTGCAAAACGGGCCGCTCCTAAAGAGGTTCAATCAATTGAATACCAAGGCCTGAGATACGTTGTGATTGAATGGGGTTGGGAAGTCGATATAAGACAAAATGGTGGAATAATTGAAATATGGGACATTGAGAAGAATATATTGATAAAAAGAAAAATCATTTATAAAATAAGGTACAACCCATTTTTGGAAAGGGATGTACAAGATATTTTCATTACCAAATTAGAGATTAGCGAAAAAGGGGATTTTCTGATTATTACAGATGAGAAAGAAAGGATTTATTATATGAATCTTAGGAATTTCAAAGTTCATAGAAAAAGAGAGTAATAAGAATTGAAAATGATAAAGTATTGATGATAGGAAAGATGCATATTGTTAATTAAGTCAGATCTTTATATAACAAAGCTTACTAGCTACGCTAAGAGTTACTTGACAGTAATCCTTTTTGTGAAGTAATATCGTAAATAAATGTGATATTTTGTGTATACTTCTGATTTTTATAATTAAAAACATTCACAATATGCAAATGGAACATTTTAACAAATTTTATATATGGTGAGAATTATGAAAATTAAATCATTTCTAATTGTTCTGGCTTGTCTATTTTTTCTATCTTGTGGACAAAAAGAATATAATGATATCTATTCAAAAAGTACTCTTTCATTTGAAGATTGCAAAAATACTAAATTTGCGTCATGGTTGCTGCAAAAAGAGACTGGTATAAAAGTTGATCCGAATAAATTGCAGGTTTGTATTAACTCTGCTTATGTAGTGTATAATGGAGGCCCAGTTCCAGGCTTAATAAGAGATTTTCCTGTATATTATAAATTTCCTATTGATGAAAAAGAATATAATTGCTATAAATTGCGATTTATTTTAGATTTTATTTATGGTGACTGGAGCTTTTCCTCAGAGTATGAAAAGATTTCCTTTGCTTTGATGAACAAACATGATTTACAGTGTGAAATTGATAAAGATACAATAATTTTTGGCATGAGAAATTCAGAGTTGGTTGCACCTTAGATTCTACATTTCTCTCTTTTTTCTTCCAAAATCATAATTCCTATGATATAATCAGTTATTAATTCATAGGAGATAAAAATGAGTACGTTTCAAGTATTAATGCTGTTTTGTGGTATCTTTTGGACTGCCACATATATGTTAATTATTTATCAAGGTTTCAAAGACAAGAGTTATGGTATGCCTATTGCTGCCTTGTGTGCGAATATTTCGTGGGAGTTTATCTTTGCTTTTACTCCTCCAATCTATGAGCACTCTACTATGCAGAGGATTATAAATGTCCTTTGGTTTGCCTTTGATTTAGTGATTATCTACCAATTACTACGCTACGGTTCTAAAGAGTTTAAGAATCTGCCTAAGACTATCTTTTACGGCGGTTTTGGACTTGGGTTAGGTCTTGCTTTTGCTACTGTCTTCCTTCTTTCTGTGCAGATGAATGATGGTGATGGAGCTTATGCTGCTTTTGGTCAGAATATGATGATGTCTATTCTGTTTATACCATTCTTATATCGACGTGGTGGATTGAAAGGTCAGTCAATCTGGATTGCTTTAACTAAGATGATAGGTACTGTTTTTTCTACAATAGCATTTTGGCTCTATGTTGGCTCTCCAAATTCGTTATTGAATTATTCTGTTTCTGAATTTTCTCAAATAGATCCTGCGATTTTAAATCCAGAATTATTGAATGTGCCTTTTTCTGAATTTTTGCAGACGACAGCAAATCTCAAAGACTCTGTCTTGATGCCAGTCTTCTACGTTGGAACAACTATTTTTGATATTGCTTATGTTGTTCTGGTTATTCTTGTCATGAAGGGTGTCTTGAACTTTGGTGATAAGGTTGAGCAGGGCGAGGTTATTACTAGTGGCGCTGATGTTAAGGAAAAAGAGAGGGTCAAAGAGGCCGAGCTTGTCTAGCTTTTTCTTATGACACAAAAAAAGTGAGAACTTATTGAAGCTCTCACTTTTTTTTATGTAAAAATAATAATTAGAAGTTAGCGTTGTTTACACTTCGTGGATACGGTATTACGTCTCTTATATTTGCAATACCAGTTACATAGAGAATCAATCTCTCGAAGCCTAGTCCAAATCCTGAGTGGGGGACTGTTCCATACTTTCTTAGGTCCATATACCACCAGTAATCTTTTGGATCCATTCCAGAATCTTTGATTCTTTGCTCAAGCTTGCCATAGTCGCTCTCCCTTTCACTTCCGCCGATAATCTCGCCTAGACGTGGGACAAGGATATCCATTGCTCTAACTGTCTTACCGTCATCATTTAATTTCATGTAAAAAGCTTTGATCTCTTTAGGGTAGTCAGTTACGATTACTGGTTTTTTGAAGATCTCTTCGGTCAGGTATTTCTCATGCTCAGACTGAAGATCAACTCCCCATTTTGGCAAGTATTCCCAGGTTCTGTCAGCTTTTTCAAGGTATTCCATAGCTTCTGTATAAGTGATTCGAGCAAACTCATTTTCGATAACGTTTTTCATTGTGTCAATTGTGCCTTTCTGAACAAAACTGTCAAAGAATGCCATATCTTCTGCACAGTTATCAAGGATATATTTTAATACATATTTGATAAACTCTTCTGCAATATCCATGTTGCCTTCAAGGTGGCAAAAAGCCATCTCTGGTTCAATCATCCAGAACTCAGCAAGGTGTCGCGTTGTGTTTGAGTTCTCAGCTCGGAAGGTTGGTCCAAAAGTGTAGATGTTTGATAGGGCACAAGCATATGTCTCACCAGATAACTGACCGCTTACGGTTAATGAGGTCTGTTTCCCAAAGAAATCTTGAGTAAAATCAACTGCACCATCCTCAGTTTTTGGCACATTGTTCAAATCCATTGTTGTGACTTGGAACATCTCTCCAGCACCCTCGCAATCACTCGCCGTGATAATTGGTGTGTGTACATATAGGAATCCTTTCTCCTGAAAAAACTTATGGACAGCAAAGCTTGCAGCGCTTCGAACCCGCGCAACTGCCCCGATAATATTAGTTCGAGGCCGAAGGTGCGCGATCTCTCGTAAAAATTCAATCGTATGTCGCTTTTTCTGCAGTGGATAATCTTCAGGTGCTTCCCCGACAATTTCTAGTTCTTCACCAAGAACTTCAACTTTCTGCTGACCGCCTAATGACTCAACTAATTGCCCTTTTACGACAACACTTGCGCCAGTTGAGGCCTTAGCCAATAGCTCTGTTGAGAATCCTTTTTCCTTATCAATAACCACCTGTATGTTTGACATACACGATCCATCGTTTATAGCAAGAAAAACAACGTTTTTCGAATCTCTTTTTGTCCTAATCCAACCCTTAACAACAATTGGTTGATCGATATTGGTTGATTGTAATATATCTTTAACTCTTTCTTCCATTTTATAACTCCTAAAAATATCTCTTTCTTTTTATCATTTTTTCTACTAATAGTCAAATAACTGAAATATTAAAATCTTCTTTTTTGAAATATATTATATTTTCTTAATAGATATTGAAAATTTTTTATAAATGACTAACATAGAGGTATGGGATCTATTATATCATTTTTCGTAGTATTATTATTGTCATTTATAATTGTTCGTGCTGGAACTACAATGTTGTATCTAACTGGTATGAGTTATGATGTTGCAAAATTCCAGGCACGTAGCGCTTTCACTGGAACTGGGTTTACCTCGCAGGAGTCAGAGATGATCTTAGCTCATCCTGTCAGGCGAAAGATTATCCTATCTTTGATGTTAATCGGTAATATCGGATTTGTCTCTTTTGTCTCATCGTTGATTATCTCGTTTTCAAGTCCAACTAATAAGTTAGGGACTTTTTTAAACTTTTTATACATTATAATTGGTCTTGTTCTTCTGTTGTTACTATCGAAGAGCAAGTTGGTCGAGAAGGGGTTAGGTAAGATTATTGAAAAATTTTTGATAAAGTTTACACAGATACATGTTCAGGATTATGAATCTCTATTAAATATTTCAGGAAAATTTGATATTATCAAGGTTCCAGTTGTAGACGATTCCTGGTTAGGTGATAAGAAATTGCAGGAGTTATCTCTCTCAGCCGAGGGGATGCTTGTTCTTGGAATTGAAAAATCTGATGGATACTACATCGGGGCGCCTAAAGGCTCTTCGTTAATTACCTTTGGTGATCAAATTGTCTTGTATGGACGTGAGAAGTCGATCAAGAATCTTGTTGACAGAAAGGCTGGCGAGGAAGGTGATGCAGCTCATCTTGCTGCGGTCGATTATTATAAGAAAAACTACAAGGAATAGTCATGAATTTTAGAATTATTGGTACAAATAAATCTAATGAGACAAAAAAGATTATTAGATTTTTTAAAGAGAGAAATATAAGTTTTCAGTTTGTAGATATTGGTTCTGGTGATTTAAATAGTGGCGAATTAGGTAAAATTTTTGCTTCACTTGGCGCTGATAACTTATTAGACGAGGATTCAAAAGCCTATCAGAAGAAGGGGCTAAAATATATGGATTTTGATGCGCAGGAGGAAATTTCAGAGAATTTAGAGCTTTTGCGAATCCCAATCCTACGTGCTGGGGATAAATTCTATTGCCAGCCAGATCAAGATTTTTTAAATGAAATTATACAGAAATAAGGAAAAAATATGTCTATTTACCATGTTCTAGGTTCTGGTTCTGATGCAAATTCTTATGTATTTGGGGATGGGGAAGATTTCTATCTAGTTGATGCTGGTTTCAGTTGTAAGCAACTTTGTATTCGGTTAGGCGAGGTTGGTATTGCTCCAGAACAAATTCGAGCAATCTTTCTAACACATACTCATGGCGACCATTTCAGAGGTGTCTCTGTATTTAGCAGAAAATTCCAGGTTCCTGTTATCGGTCATAAGAGCTTATATTACGATAGGTCTAAGGTCTACCAATCTGTTGATATCTCTCACAATAAGGATTTGATTATAAAAAATTGCAAGTTTCACGCCTTTAAGACTTACCATGACTCTGAAGGATCTTCTGGTTACTTTTTTGATCTAAATGGCTTTAATCTCTCTGTCATAACCGATACTGGTTACTATTGTCAGAAGATGCTTGAGATTGCGTCGAAGAGTAATGTTGTCTTTCTAGAATCCAACTACGATGAGCAGATGCTAGCTAACGGCGATTATCCACAAGATTTAAAGAGGCGGATTGCATCAAAGCATGGACATCTCTCGAATAACCAGGCATGTGATTTTTTAACAGAATTAGCTGTTCTTATGGGAAAAAATGAGAATGAAGCAATCCAGATTGCTGATAGTTCTACTATCGATGTCTATCTTTGTCACTTATCTTTGAATAATAATACTTTGCAACGAGTAGAAAGTGGGTTAAAATTACTAAAATGTGATAATTTTAATATAACAGTTTGCCCTAGGGGCGAGATTGTTATTGGTAAACAAGCTGAAAGGGGGCTTATAAATGGATCAATTATCTAAAAGAACTATGAATCAATTCCTAGTGTATCTAGCAAAGAAACATACAAATAACGATGCGGTGGCATATGTTGGAGAGGAGGCTTTTTCCTATAATGATCTTATCAAATCTTCATATTACTTCTCTCAAGTTTTAAACAGTAACGGAATTAAACCTGGCGATAAGGTTGCCTTAATCTCAGAGAATAGTCCATGGTGGGTATTTACATATATTGCGGTTGTTGCTTCTGGTAGAACAATTGTTCCTATCTTGCCTGATTTTTCAGACGAGGATGTCATAAATATTGTTAAACATAGTGATGCAAAGGCTGTCGTTGTCTCTCCTAAAATTTATAAGCGAGTTTTGAAGCAGAACAAGACATTTGCTCCTAAGTTTTTCTGTTCGGAAGGATTTGAACAGATTCCTCACAAGGTTGCAAACCTTTCAGATTTTATTTTAGATAAAAAAAGCTATCTTGATAAGTTTGAGAATTTCGATTTAGGTGCTATTCTTGAATTCTTTGAATCAGTTCACATCGAAGAAGATGATTTGTGTTCGTTGATCTATACTTCAGGAACTACTGGTATGTCTAAGGGAGTTATGCTATCTCATAAGAATATACTTTTTGATGCAATTCTTTCGACTACAGTCCCTCCAAAAAAGAAGATAAATAATACACTCTCTATTCTTCCTCTAGCACATACATATGAGTGTACTCTCGGTATGGTTGCAATTCTTTACAAGGGCGCTAGAATCAATTACCTTAAGCGTGGTCTATCAATCTCTTCTCTTCTTTCTGCTTTGCGTACAGTCAAGCCGGAGATGATGTTCTCTGTTCCTCTGTTAATCGAGAAGATCTACAGGAAATCTGTCTACCAGAAATTTACTTCAAAGAAGACTACTGCTAAGATCTATTCAACAACTGCTGGACGGAAGATTTTGAACCGAATAGCTGGAATTAAGCTGAAGAAGACATTTGGCGGACGGTTATTTTTCTTCGGGATTGGTGGTGCAGGTGTCGCAGCAGATGTTGAGCAGTTTTTGCGTGAGGCAAAATTCCCATATGCTATGGGTTATGGGTTGACAGAGACAGCACCACTGATTGTTGGGTGTTCTTTTGAGAGAAGTAAATTTAAATCGACTGGTCATCTATTGCCAGGTATCGAAGTTAAAATTGATAATCCAGACAAAGAGACAGGTGAAGGTGAAATTATTGTCAAAGGTGACAATGTAATGCTCGGTTACTACAAAGATAAGAAAAAGACTAAAGAGATCTTCACAGAGGATGGCTATCTTCGAACAGGCGATCTCGGTATCCTTGATGGCGAATACCTCTACATCAAGGGTCGTTTAAAGAATATGATACTTGGACCAAGTGGTGAAAATATCTACCCAGAGATGATTGAGGCTGTAATAAATAAATTTGATTTTGTTGAAGATTCTTTAGTTTTTCAGGATCCAGAGAAGGGGCTTGTTGCAAAGATTCACATCAACCAAGATGATTTAAAGGCTTATATGGAAAAGATTAAGGATCAGGCTGTCTCATGGGGTAAATCTGCAGAAGATTACTTAAAGCATCTCCAACAATCAATTAATACTAAATTAAGTAGCTTTTCTCGTGTAAGCCAGGTTGTGGAGCAGAAAGAACCTTTTAAGAAGACACCAACAAATAAGATTAAGAGATATCTGCATGATGGTCTTGATAAAGATGGTGTAGATAGTGCAGAAGAGGATGAAAAGACAGAAGGACAATAATGAAAGTAGTTTATATTTTGTTAGCTGATGGATTTGAAGAGATTGAGTTTATTGCCCCTTACGATCTATTAAAGAGGGCAGATAACAAGGTTGTGACGATTGGAGTCACTGGTAAATCAGTAACCGGAGGGCATGGATTACTCTGTGAGGCTGATCTTGAGTTCTCGGAGATTGAGAGCTTGCCAGATTGTTTGGTTGTTCCAGGTGGACTTAATGGTGCAAAGAATATTGCTAATTCAGATATGGCAAATAAGCTGATTGCCAAGTGTGCAGATGAGGGAAGGATTGTTGCATCGTTATGTGCCTCTCCTGCTGTTGTCCTCTCGCCACTTGGTCTGCTAGATGGGAAGATCGCAACCTGTTACCCAGGATTTGAGCAAGAATTCTCTCATTCAACTAGGTTTTCCAAAGAAAAAGTCGTGGTCGATGGTAATTTAATCACTTCAAGAGGACCAGGCTGCGCCTATGACTTTGCGCTTGCGATTATTTCGCATCTTAATTCCAAAGAGAAGGCTGATGAAATTGCACAAAAAACAGTTTATAAATTATAGCTTTGTTCTAATCTTTTTTTCTCTTTTTCTCTCTTCATGCGTGACAAGTCAAAAAACGTTGGAACTATCAGAGATTCTAGATTTTAATTTAGAGGTCGAGGATAAGTCTAAATTTGAATTCTTTGATACTTTTTTGTCGATTAAAGAGTGTCTGACCGACAATTCAGTCAGCACTAAGTATGATTCTGGTATTGAATTTGAAAAATTTAGATTTACTGGAGATAGAGTTGCTCTTCGGGCAGTTTTTAAAGATTTCCAGCGCGAATATCAGCGATCTAATTTAAGATATAAGAGTGATAATTCGGTTCATAAATTGTATAATTGCGATAAATCTAAGGTCTCAGGGAGCTTTAGCCAGTCGGTTGAGGCTTTTTCTCATCTATATCGGTTGGCATATAGCTCTATTTACTTAGATTATGATAACAGCTATCGAGAGATAGCTCTTGATCTGAAAAATGAGATACAGAAGTGGTTCTGGGATGATTACAATGGATTGTTCTACGATATTGACCATTTTGGGATTCCTGTTCACAGGAATTATGAGCTGGTTCATGCACTTGCACTTGGGGTTGCTTCAGATTACCAGATCCGAAGGATTCTTGAAAACCTTGACAAAGATCAACAGCTTGAAGAAGCATTTAGCAACTTTCTAAAAGATGATAAGAGTCTCTATTATTTTGTCAAATTCTTAAACTCAAAAGAACATTATTATCTTGCGCACAATCTTGTAGCCGATTATTTTAGAGAGAACAGCACACAGGCGGCAATTCAGAGTCTCGACTACAATTCGCAGCTACGATTATTTGCTCTTTATCTTGAAAATGTTATCGGACTTGAACCAGATGCAGGTAACAAGGTTCTCAAATTAAAACTCTTTGATAAGCAGACCCTCGCAATCTCTAAGCTCTACTTTGCAGACAACTACATAGAACTACAAGTTAAATTCACAGCAGACCGCATCCAACTTGATGTCAGATCTTCTAGTCAATTCTATCTCAATCTTTTTTATAATGGAAAGAACAAGATATTCAATATCACCCCAGATACAACATCCTACTTTTTCTAAAAAAAAATAAGGCTAAAGTCTCTGCTTTAGCCTTACTGCTGATTATTTTAAGGAAGAATCTTCTTAATTGAAGGATCTTCTTTGAGCAATTTCTCAAGCTTTGGTTGTCTCTCTTTGTTCACATACTCTTTCTTCTGGAAAGTGTATTCAAAATTAGTATGAACATCGTAGCTATCATTTAGCAGTGCATATGTGTCCTCAGTCATTACAAGCTCTTCATCAGTTGGAATAACAAAGATTTTAACCTTAGAGTCATCAGTTGAGATAACAGTCTCGGAACATCTTACACGAGAGAGATTATTCTTCTCTTTGTCTAGTGAAATTCCAATATTCTCAAGATCACTTAATGCCTTCTCTCTGATGTTTGGATTCATTTCACCCACACCAGCAGTAAAAATAACAGCGTCAACTCTACCAAGAATAGCACTGTAGGCACCGATATATTTCTTGATTCGGTAAGCTTCCATATCTTGAGCTAAGATGCATCGAGAGTCATTCTCATCAACACCTTTCTGAACATCACGTCTATCAGAAAATTTCTCAGTGATTCCAAGAATTCCACTTTTTTTATTTAAAATGCTATCTACATCCTTTGCTGAAAGATTAGCCTTGTCCATTACAAAAGGAATAATTGCAGGATCTATATCTCCGCATCTTGTTCCCATCACAAGACCCTCAAGTGGTGTTAATCCCATTGAAGTGTCGTAGCCCACACCATTCTTGACAGCACAGATACTAGCACCATTTCCAATATGAGCAATAATTAAGTTTGTCTCTGAAGGTTTTTTGCCCAGAAGGACAGCAGCTCTTTTTGCAGTATACAAAAAGCTAGTTCCATGAAATCCATATCGTCGGATATTAAATTTTTCATACCACTCATATGGAAGAGCATACATGAAAGATTGAGCATCCATAGTCTGGTGCCAAGCAGTATCCATAATTGCGCAGTGGGTAATATTTGGCAGAACAGCCTGTGCAGCCTTAATTCCCATTATATTTGCAGGGACATGCAGAGGTGCAAGTCCTTGTATCTTCTCAAAAGTTGCAATCACATCATCATTTATGATAACAGATTTCTTAAAAACTTCTCCACCATGAACAACTCTATGCCCGATAGCCTTAATCTGATCAAGACTAGGTATGCAGCCGTGTGTAGAATCTAAAATTGTATCAAGAATCCACTGTATCGCGGTTGTATGATTGTTACACTCTCTTTCCTGCTCAAAATCCGCAGCATTAAGAGATGAGTTTTCAATTCGTGCTCCAGGTAGACCAATTCTCTCTACCATTCCTTTGCCCATTACTTCATGTCTCTCCCAATTGTAGACTTGGTACTTCACTGATGAGCTTCCGCAATTTAAAGTTAATATAACCAAAATTATCCTCCTAAACCATCTATGATTAAAACACGATTGAGCTTTTTCTTCAATACTCTAGCTTAAAATCTTCTATAAAGATGTAAAAAAGATGCAAAAAAAATCAAATTTTTTGAAGAAAAAAAACACTTTCTTATTTTAATATAAGTATGAGACAAAAGAAAAAAAATATAATTATTATTACTCTTTTAATTTCAGCTCAGGCCTATTCATTCTCAATAATTGGCGAGAATTCGGTGAGAATAGATAATCATCAAGATTTCAAAGCTGATTTTATCTACAATCTAGCAGAATTTAATCTTGAGCTGAACTCTATATTGGGACTTGATTATCTGCCATACTTTGCAAATATCTCGAACTACAATTTCAGAATAGTTGGTGATAATCTCTTTGTTGGAGGATTTAGCCTCTCACCATTTCTCAGGACAATGAATTCAGGTGACAAACTGAGTATAAATCAGATTGGGTATTTTGATTCAAGGACAATTTCGTCAGCCGCGTCGAATATGTTAGGTTTTGGTCTTTTTTTTAAGGAAAAAATTGAGATTGATCCGCTGTTAAAGAATTATATTGAGATAGATTTAACACTTGCTACAGCATTATGTCAGGAAAATTACAAGATATTTGCGGATTTTGATTTTACTTTAGATAAAAAGTGGGGGATTCAAGCTGGCTTTGTATTTTCTCATCGAAGGCAAGAGAGTTTGGACTTTGGTAATCAGTACTATCTCGATTTTAGCAAGAGCTTTTCAGATACGAACCTTAATTTAGCATCGAATTTCTCATACAACTCTGATTCAATCTATTTTGGGATTCTGCTACAATTGTCGTTAAATCCATTTTTTGACAATCCCGGGGTGAGACTTCTCTCTTACGGGGTCTTTGATATTGGTTTAAGTTCAAAATTAGTACTGAATTGCGATTTATTGATGAATTATTATACAGATGGGGAATTTTTGACTTTTCCAAATGATTTTAGACTTGAGAGCCAATTGAAAAACAGATTTAAAATCGAAGAATACAGCTTAGATCTCAATTTCGCATTTGAGTTTGAGTATCATGATAGGCAAGATCTATTTTTCATCTTCGATGCTTTCAGTTTGTCATATCTATTTGAGCTTGCAGTTGCACTAAATAGCTCGAAGATTGAGGTAAAGAGTGAGTTTTTGTTAGATTTTTTTCAAGATAAGCAGTATGAGGGGGAGTTTAAGGTCGGGTTAGATCTAGTTTTGCTTCTATTTAAGTCTGATTTTGTTAAAATTGTTCTAACGACAGGTTCAGATATTGAGATAAATTATAGAGGAAAAAGTAAATTTACAATTGACGGTGTATTAAGCAGTGAGTTTAAGTATACAAGAATTAACCTGAAAGTAGGTTATAGTCGGGGATTTTATTGGACTTTTTTGATTTATCTGAGATTTGAAAATATGAAAATTACAATAGAATCTGAATTTTAGAAAATATTAATCATATATTCATCCTGTTCTCTTCTACAAATCTGAATTTGTGCTAGAATATATTGACAGTTTTACAATTATATATAATAAATGATAATATGAGGTTGTTATGCGTAAATCATTTTTATTTTTTTTAGTTCTATTAAGCTTTTTTTCATGTGCTAAAGGTGCTGGAAAGGTCTTTATCCCTTTTTCAAATTTATTGCCAAATTCTAATTCGCGAGGATTTGAGTATTCTTACATAGATAGCCTTTTTTCAACTAAGATCTCGCTACAAGCAGGAGACGAAGTTCTAGAGTCTCAGATACTCAAGGTTGTGAGAAGTGAGACTGGCTTGTCGCTGAAGCTTGAAGGCAAAGAGGAAGACTCCTCAGAGGTAAGTCAAGGTGTTGTCTTTGAGTTGCCAGCAGGGCAGGATATCACTGTGCTCGTAGAGTTTTTTGACAATGAGAACAATCTCTTGTATTCTGGATCTTCTTCGGTTAAGGTAGTGGCTAATCAGACAACTGAGGTTGTTATTAAGCTTGAGAAGAATAGATCTGGGTTGAAGATTCTGCTGAATAAGCTGCCATTCCTTTTTCCTGAACATATTGATGGGATTAGCTCATATATTGATGAGAATTTAGAGTATAAGTGTGAGATCTCTTATGAGAATGAGTTTGAGGCTGAGCCATTTAAATACGAAGGTGATATTACACCTGATTCGGTTATCTTTCAGGATATCGATGGTAAAGGTCTCTATAATATTGATATAGTTATTTCAAAGAAGAGCCCCGAAGAGGAGCCACTTCCACCCGAAGAGGCGTGGGTCTTTAGATTTTCAGATTCTATTACACTTAGACCTGGTGAAACACGAGTTTTTGAGCCAGATTTCGCTATAAATTCTAACAGTGTATTTCTCGATATTGGTACTGCAAAGAGCTATTTAAATCCTTCATTACAATTTTTGATTGCAGAGGGGCTGGAAGATTCTCCTGAACTTCGAACCCAGATTCTCACAGAGAAACTTGCTACTGTTAAGGAGTTTAGAATCTCTGTGTATGGTGTTTGGGAATTCTTTGACGTAGAAGGAGAAGAACCTATTCCGCTTCCAAGATTGTTGAGAAGCGTCTCAGTTCCAATTGATACAAATTTAGAGACATTAGATCTTGCAGTGGAGCGAGATATTATCTTTGAGAACCAAACTTACTACATGTTTGCAACTTTTACCTTGTGTGATGTTAATGGTAATCCTGTATTTGGAACAGAGAATTATATAAATATTCCTGATTATGATCCTGAGCAGTCTTCGTTGCCGCCTCAAGAGCCTATTTATTTTTATCCTCATGTCGAGTTCTTTGATGGTCCTGATTTTCCTGTTTTAGATCCAGGACAACAGGTTCCTCCACCAATGTTCTACGTTCCTCCTCAGAGTGCTCCACAGTTTAATGGTGTTAGAGAGTTGGTGATAGATTCTGAGGGTGGTAGAATCTTACGATGGGATCCTGCTACTGATTCTTCACTTGATAGTAGTGAAATTACTTATGTTATATTTTCTGCAAATTTGGGAGAAATTTTTGATGGTCCTGGTGGTGACATTGGAGAAGGTCCAATTGGGCCAATCGGTCCTGTTTGGCCTGTTGAAACTAATCTTGTATTACCAGAAGGTAATTTTATTCCACACGCAGTTGTCCAAGGTGGTACTGAGTGGCTTATCTCAGGAAGATCTTCGGAATTTGCTGAGTATGGAGAATTTAATCCTGATAGCCTTCATATGTTCTGTGTAAAAGCCTTTAATGGTCTTATCCTTAATTCTCCTGTTTTAGGTAAATTCGATGATAATGTTGTGACTGTTTTCAATACTTCGAATTATGATGTTTTTACCGAAAATTTAATTACTATCAGCGATGCACGAGCTGTTAAGATAATAAATGATAAGATATTAGTTGCAGGGATTTCAGAGACCTCTTCGGTTTGTCAATATAGTATTAGTGATGGATTGTTTGATGAAGCTTTAGGAACTGTCTATGTATCACAAGAAAGTATTCCAGCATCAAAAATTTATAACTATGATAATAGAATTTTCTTAACTTCATGGTCTCCTGACAAGAATTTAGTTTTACATGAATTAGTTGACGGTTCCAGCTCGCAACTTATTATGAATGATACATCTGTAAATAATATCTTTGTTTCAGCCACCCATGCATATTACACAGCTGGATTAGAGGTCGACCAAACTATGGTCTACTCATTGGTCAGCTCTGATTTGAATGGTAATGTTAAGGATTCTGTTGCATTGGCTGATATTAAAGATATTGGCTACAATGATGGCAATGTCAGCAATTGTATGGGCGAACTTGGTGGCAAATTGTATTTTGCTGGGGTTTCTACTGTAAATGAAGATGAGATTATCTTTCATGAATACGGGGTCGATGGAACTTTGTCTGAGAGCCCAGCTAAGTTCTCGATTCAAATTGATATAGAACAGGGATCTTTCTCGTTGGCTAAGATTATGGACTTGCAGATTGTTGGAAATGATCTATATCTTCTTACTCAGTGGATTTTTGATCAGCAGACACATATTGATACTTGTTATGCTGTTGTAAAGGTAGATTCTGTAACTAAGAGTTCTTCTGCTAGGATGATTGAGCTACAGGGCGATGGTTCTGTAGAGCTTTATGGCGCTCAGTTTACTGCAATGAAGGCAACTTCAAATGGAATTTATCTGGCTGCTAATGCTCTTGGTGATCCTATATCATTGGTTGCAAAGATGGACAATAACTTGAACTTTGACTCAAATTTTGGAGTTAATTATGGTTATGTCTATTTTAGTGAAATGCGAAATATTTTTAGTATGGATGTAGCAGGTAATTATCTCTATTTTGCTATCTCTACACCTGACGGGCTAAGTATGTTAATGAAGATCGACACAATGACAGGTGTTGGTGTTATTCCATCTTCATCAGGGCCTCTTAACCCTAATTGATAATGGAAAAAAGCTAGTTAAGATTTTAACTAGCTTTTTTTACAATCATTACAAACAAATGTTCATTTATTTGTAATGATTGTAATTTTTTACCTAATTTATTAAAAAAAATATTTGACATATAGCCTATTTCTATATAATATATCCTAAATGCTATAATTAGTGTATTTTTTAGGAGGAAAACGTGGATCATGGACCTAACGTCAAAGTTGATGAACATGTAGATTTAGTAAAGTATAAGACAAAGGTAGGAATAATTCTATTTGCTGTATATACTGTTGTCTATTCTATTTTTGTTCTTATTAACACGATCTCGCCAAAGGCGATGGAAGTTGCAGTAATGCTAGGGCTTAACTTAGCAGTTTTTTATGGATTTTTCTTGATAATCTTAGCGGTTATCATGGGGCTAGTGTACAATAGCATTTGTACCAAGATTGAAAAGAAGTTTTCAAAAGAGAAAGGAGATGCTAAATGATATATGAAGCTAATCCAATTGCTGTTGTAATTTTTATCTCTTTTGTTGCTTTTGTACTTGGTTTGTCTTTTTATTTTGGAAAAAAAGGTTCCTCTGCAAAAAGTTATTTTGCTGCTGGTGGAGAGATTCACTGGGGTGTTAATGGTGTAGCATTTGCTGGTGATTATTTGTCTGCGGCTTCGTTCCTTGGAATTTGTGGAATGATTGCGGTTGCTGGTTATGATGGGTTCCTATATTCAATCGGTTATCTTGCAGGTTGGATGGTCGCGATGTTTGTTGTTGCTGAACCTATGAAACGACTTGGTAAATATACCTTTGCAGATGCTTTAGATGCAAAATTTAACTCTAAGGGTATTCAGTTAATGGCAGGAATAAGTACGCTTATTGTCTCTATCTTTTATCTGATTCCTCAGATGGTTGGAGCAGGTGTTCTGGTTACGCCGTTGCTTGGATTACCACATTATGCTGGCGTTATAATTGTTGGTGTTGTTGTTACAATAATTGTCTCAACTGCGGGAATGAAGTCTACAACCTATGTTCAATTTCTCAAAGGTGCCTTGCTTTTGATTTTTTCCACAATTCTTGTAATTATTGTTCTTATAAATGGATTTAAGACTAAGCCTTCTGATGATTTTCATCAGTATATTACTTTAACTCCTTCAATCGAGAATGGGGCTGTTGTAGGCGTAGAAGAGGCTGAGTATAGCTTTGTTAAGCAGATTGAGGTTGGTTCTACTTCTTTTATTAAAATTATGAATGAGAAAGGTCCTCGCTGGTGGGAGCTTCGAGAAGATAATGGAAGCTACTCTTTAGTCGAGACATTGACTATAGAGTCTACTCCCGAAGTTGATCTCTTTAACGGTCTACCAAAAGAGGCTGGTGCTTTTTATTCTGTAGGTAGTGCAAGTCGCTTATTTAAGAATGGTGTTGAAGTTCAAGCAACTGGAGCCCTTGGTATTTTTGGCTTTTTTAAGGTTATAAACGATAGTGAGATTATTCGATATAAAAAAGTTCAATTTTCAGACAGTGATAATTCTGTGATGCTTTGGCATCAGGTCATCACTCCTGGTAATGAGGTTCTCAGACCTGGACTCAAATTCCCTCTTGATAAGGAAAAAGGAGCAACTCCTGCTGATAAGTTAAATTTCATCTCATTGATGTTGGCTCTTTTCTTTGGAACAGCAGCCTTACCACATATCTTGATTCGATATTATACTGTATCAACTCCAAGTGCTGCTCGTAAGTCTACGATTGTTGCGATCGCGGGAATTGGACTTTTTTACATATTAACAATGTATATGGGATTTGGTGCTATGTTTAACGGTGTTATGGATGTCCAGGATGGAAATATGGCTGCACCGCTGTTAGCAAAGCATTTCGGCGTAGTTCTTTTTGCGATTATTTCTGCAATTGCTTTTGCTACAATTCTAGGAACAGTTAGTGGTCTTATCGTTGCCTCTTCTGGCGCTGTTGCTCATGACCTTGTCGATAAGTTTATGGGTAAGCAGATGACAGATAAGGTTAAGGTTCTAGTTGGAAAGGGAGCAGCAATTGTTGTTGGAATTATTGCTATTGCTCTGGGAATCCTCTTTGAGGGAATGAATGTTGCGTATCTTGTAGGCTGGGCATTTGCTGTTGCTGCATCTGCGAATTTGCCGTCGATATTAATGTTATTGTTCTGGAAGAGAACCACCTCTGTTGGTATAATCGCATCTATCACGACAGGAATTATCACTTCAATGGGAATTATTCTACTATCATCAAGTATGTTTGCTAAATATGGACTTGATCCTGCTTCAGCTCCTTTTCCAATTGATAATCCAGCAATTTTTTCAATCCCGCTAAGTTTCTTGGCATTGATTATTGGATCACTTCTCACGCAAAAGAAGAAATCTGTAGCATAATATTATAGCCTCTGCTAGTCAGAGGCTATTTTAAATAAAATGAAAGAGAAAAAACAGTTATTTTTTATAAACCAAAAGAAACATTCTCAGAAACAAGTTTATTTTTTACTTGAAAATCTCTCTAAGCATGAAAATTTGGAGACATTTGGTGGTGCTTTGTTTAAATACCGCTATGATGGCAATCACCACTTCTCATTTGTTCCTTGTATTGTAGATGGTGAGCGTGGATATCACTATAATCTAAAGCTTCGCGGAGATGACTGGGGTTCAATTATTGGTACAATAAATGCTAACGGAGAGATTCAGCTGATAGTGAAGCCTCCGATTTTACCATTAACTGAAGATGTTCTTGCTCTGTATAAGGTCCAATTCCGGGAATTTTCAAATTTTTTCCTTAAAAATGGATATTCAGGCGAGGGTAAGTTAACAGAGATTACGACAAACTTGCTGATCCAAGCGGATCTGACAGACAGGGAGGTTCACCTGCTGTCAGAGTTGCTTGACTAAGAGATGAAAAAGTTATTGTATAGCAGAAAGACGCCAGCGCCAATTGCAGCGAGTGTTAGTATCGAAGCTGCTGTAATCTTTATCCACGACCAAGGTCGTCCGCCCTGAACCTCGCCAGTTCGAGCATTTACCAGAAATTGATAGACTTTCTCTTTGTATCTGTATGAACTTATCCATGTCGGCAGGAGAATGTGCTTGTATGTGGTGTTTGAATAACTGATATCGTAGCTGCTAATTCTCTGTACATCACCGCCTATGTCGTGTCGGATTTCAGTTTCGATTGCTGGTTCCATCTTTGTCTCTGCAAATGAAAATGCTGAGGGCAGGTCGATTTTATATTTTTCCATCTCGTAGCCAAAGACGTAGTCGGTTGTAAATGATTCAAGCTTGTCAAGGTCCCACGGTTCAAGCTTGTTTGCGTATTCCATTACTACTGATTCGCTTGCAGGTATAAGAATATCGTCGAAGGAGTTATAAACACTGCCACTTGCATTCCACCAACGTGTATGCTGAACACGTCGTGTACGACGCTCAGTCTTACCATTTACTCTAACTGTGTAATGTTCTGTTGTGTAGTAATGCTCGCCACGTTCCCCAGTGTATTCTGTGTAAGTATCAGTATCAAATGTCCAGTAGGGAAGATACATTCCTTGAAGTTTATCACTTTTAGCCTGTTTTTTGAGATCATTTGGGGCAAACCATCGCTTAGACAGCCAGTGCTTAAAGTTAGATTCTGCGTTTGCCTTCTCAATTGCAAAGGGTAGAATCCCATGAGGCTTGATCATCCGCATTGATTCTGCATGTCCGACAAGATTTGTCGCGCAGAAAGGGCATTCTCCAGCTATCTTACTGTCTGGAAAGACTATCTCTGCGGCGCAGGAGGGACATTTCACGACTGTCTGCTCAATTGTCTGCTCATTTGAGAGATTTTTCAGCGCAGCACGGTAGTCTAGCTCCATAATCATCTTGCTGGATTTCTCGACAGCATATTCCTGTCCGCAGGATTCACATCTTAGTTGCTGGGAGGTAGAGTTGAAGACAAGACCACCGCCGCAGCCCTGGCATTTTCGTGTTATTTTATCTGACATAGTTTCCTCGATTATTGAATTGGTGGCGGAACCATCTTAAACAGATTGGTCATCTCAGGGATAGATTCTGCAGCAGCCCATTGAGCCATCCCCTGAGTCCACACAAGTGTCGCACCAGTAATCTCGCCGGAAGCAATCTTACTTTGAATCAGGTTCATATTAAAAGGGCCAGTCTGCTGACCATTTACAGCCACAAAAAAGCTCTTCTCTGCGATAGGCGGCGGAACTGCTGCGCCTGCGCCCTGGTTCTGATTAGCAAATGATCCCGCCATCTGGTTCGCCATTGCAAATCCCATCCCCATGCCCATACCGCCGGCAGCCATTCCGCTCGGATTATTCGCAGCGTCGCCAATTGCATTTGCAGTCTGGAATTGAGTGAATTTCTGCATATCACCGACAATCCCCATGCTAGTCCGCTTGTCAAGCATCTCGTTGACAGAGTCAGGCAGGGTAATATTTTCAATATGAAAAGATCTAAGATCTATTCCGTAGCCAAGAAATTCCTTGTAGAGCTTAGTCTGTGCCATGTTGCTCAATTCATCATACTGTGCAGCAAGGTCAAGTGCCGGAATCTTCGCTTCGCCAAGCAAATCTGAAAATCTTGTTAAAATCACAGTCCGCAGATGGCTAAGAATCCCCTCAGTCGTGAAATTCTCACTAGTTCCGGCAATCTCCTTAATCATAAGCGAAGGATTTTCTACCTTTGCAGAGAAATTACCACGCGCACGGATTCTTATAGGCCCGAACTCAGGATCTCTCAACATAATCGGAGAGGTAGTTCCCCATTTCAAATCAGTAAATCTTTTTGTGCTGACAAAAAAGACATCAGCCTTGAACGGACTCTTGAAACCATATTTCCAGCCTTGCAAGGTTGAAAGGATAGGAAGATTCTCAGTCTCAAGCTCATACATCCCAGGCTCAAAGACATCTGCAATTTTTCCCTTATCCATAAAAATAGCAACCTGCGACTCACGGACAATCAGCTTCGCGCCATTCTTAATCTCATTGTTGTAGCGTTCAAATTTATAAACAATCGTATCTTGAGAGTTATCAATCCACTCAATAATATCAATAAATTCGCCTTTTAACTTATCAAATAATCCCATACATTTCTCCTCAAAGCATTTTACAGTGAAAAACGCCCATTATCAATGATTTATGCTGAAAAAAAGCTGTTTTTGCTGAAAATCGTGTTATAATTTTTAACGAAAATTGGAGAATTTATGAGAGTCAGAAAATCTTTGTTAACTGGTGGACTTGCCACAGCAATGTGCCTATCTGCAGCCTTACCATCTTATGCGAATAAGAGTGATAACTTTGAAATTGAGGTTGATTTAGATGCTTTAGCAAGAAAAAAATCATACCTCGAGGAGCTTGAAAATTTTTCCCCGAAAAAAGCGGGACAGCCTAATGTGATTGTTCTGCTAGCTGATGATCTTGGCTACACCGATACTGATCTCTATTCAAATCTTGGCTGCAATGTGAAGACTCCGAATCTCAGGAGGCTTGCTGAGAGTGGTGTCTTGTGCACCAACGGCTATAGTTCAGCGCCGATTAGCAGTCCATCACGCGCCGGGCTTATCACAGGCCGAAATCAGCAACGGTTCGGCTTTGAGTATAGGATTGCGACTTTGTATCCGCATACCAAAGGATTTAAGAAATTTGCAGCAAAGCATGTTAATCTTGGCGAGCTTCATATGAATGATTATGAGAGTTATCCGACATTGAGGCAGATGAAGCAGCAGGGCTTGCCAGAGTCTGAGATTACAATGGCTGAAATTTTGAAGGCAAGTGGCTATTCCACAGCGATGATTGGAAAGTGGGATCTAGGCTACCGTGGGAATATGCTGCCTGAGAAGATGGGATTTGATTATTCTTACGACTTTCTTGAGGCTTTTACCTTGTTTGCGAAGGAGTCGGACAAGGATATTGTCAACAGCTATCAGGACAATTACCAGGACAAGTATATCTGGAGCCGCAAGCGGATGGGCACTTGTGCAATCAGGCGGCAGGGTAAGCGGATTGTCGAGAAGGAGTATCTGACTTTTGCTAAGGCTCGTGAGGCTATAAACTTTATTGATGAGAAAAAAGCTGATCCATTCTATATGTTTTTGTCGTTCAGTGCGCCACACACGCCTTTCCAGGCGCCACGTCGTTATTATAATATGTTCCCAGAGGTCAAGGACCATAACAAAAGGGTCTATTATGCGATGATTAAGGCATTAGACGATGCAATTGGTGATATTCTGGATAAACTTGAGCGTGAAGATCTGCTTGAGAATACCCTGATCTTCTTTGCAAGTGATAATGGCGGAGCTGAATATACTGGCGCGACTGAGAATTATCCGCTTAAAGCAGGCAAATTCTCAAACTTCGAAGGGGCTATCAGGGTTCCATACATTGTGTCGTGGCCTAAAATGTTAGACGGCGGAAGAGTCTACGAGAAGCCAGTATCGACGCTGGATTTCTTTGTGACTGCGGCTAGAGCTGCAGGTGTCGGGGCGCTTCCGGGAGACCGCACCTATGACGGGCAAGACCTGTTGCCGCATCTTGCAGTCAACGCGGCGGGGGAGCCTCATAAGGCATTATTCTGGCGGGCAGCCTATAACAAGTATGTTCGAAGTGGAGACTGGAAGTTAATTATGGACGAGAAGCACGGCAAATTCATGCTGTATAATTTGTCTGATGATATTACTGAGAGCAAGAACCTCTACGAACAGATGCCACAGAAGGCGGCTGAGCTTAAAGCCCTCTATGATGAGTGGGAAAAAGGTACAATCCCGCCGCTGTGGCCCTATCTGATGGATTATCACTATGAGGTAGATGGCGAAACATTCTATTACGCGTTATGAAAAATTTATAAGAATTGTTATGAAAATTTTTGTATGAAAAAAGGCTGTCCGAGGACAGCCTTAAATTTTGTAATTTTGATTTATTAGTTTGCTTTAGCCATTGCAGTTGCAGATTCTCCAGCCTTAATATTTACCGCTTCGACCATAAATTCCTTTCCGCCAGAGATTATCTCTTTTAGATTTATCTCTCCGTGCAAGACTTCTATCCTGATATCGTTACTTGATACAGAAATTTTTCCCCAACTATAACCATTCGACCAGAAGTAGGAGCCTGGATTATCAGTAATATGCATAATCTGTGAAACAGCACTGTACTGAAAGCCAGTCCAAGCAATGTAGGCACCCCAGCTAGCCATAGCTCTCGCATAATGGTTACCACACTCAATCTCGTTGAATGGGTTTCGCTTTTTTCCATCAAATCTATCTCTAATATTCTTGATGACTTCAATCGCTTGATCTCTTTTCCCTTCGTAGATTAACCCAGCAGCAACAGTGTATTCAAATCCAGTCATAACCTCTGTGAAATATGGAAAAGGAAACTCTGGTCTTGAATAAGGATAGGCAGCCATAAGCAGACCCTTCTCATCTCCAAGCACATAAGATCTCATGACGTTGAAGTGGTCATGAAAATTATCCTTGTAGTTGTATTTTAAGATACTCTCAAGGGTAGTTGCAATCATCTCTTTATCTGCTAGATACCCTAATCCGCAGACATGTGCAAGGTATTGACCCACAAGCTGATCTACAAGACAGCCGTCACCAAGCTGAAAGTAGGCATCTTTCTTGTTATCAGGAATTTTATGGACAAAATATTCACCGTTAAAGAGATTTTCTTCCATCCATTTGCTGCCAGAGTTGTAGAGAACCTCACACTCTTGAGCAAAGTCTGAATCCCCCAGATATTTAGCCATTTCACCACCAGCCTTCAAGGCTCCAAGATACCAGAACCCCATCTGAGGATTTGGCCCATAGTATTCGACATCCATAGTGTTGTGCTGTTTGCCATCCATGATACCAATCTTCTTTGAATCCCAACCTGAATCCTCCCACGCAAATGCAAGGGCCTTTTTGATGTTAGGCCAAGAGCTTCGGAGAAAATTGTCATTACCAGAGAGCTGCCAGTCACGATACATCTTGAGAATTGTCCCCATCTGACCATCTGCTGCTGGAATTCCAGTCCCAAATTTAGCTTTTCGTAGCGGGAGGGCAGCCCGAAAAGACATCTGTCCATTCAATCTCGTCGAATAATTGAACTCCACATCCCTCATTGACATAGACAGATCCCCGTACAAAAATGGGGTAGCCTGCTCATAATTCCATACATGAGTACATGACCCAAAGCATGATCCAACCTGATCCATATTTCCTTCCCAGCCCATCATGTGACCAGAAGGAATTCTAAATACAGTTTGAGTCCTCAGAGTGCTAGTATTAAAAAGCGCAGCCTCCTTGAGAACCTCAGGAATATCACTTTTTACAAATGTCTCAACAAAGTCAATTGTCTTGCCTTCAAGCATATCAATCTTTGGTTGAGTCTTGATAATTACATCTTTAGCATCTGAATATTTGGTTGTATAATAATTTCCTATAGTAGAACCATCAGTATTATTCCATATCTTTCGATTAGGAAAGTGCCATGTAATATAGAATCGAAACGTCTTAGTCTCATTAGGTAAAAGTTCTTCTTTCACAGCCAAGGAGGCCCAAGGTGTTGCATCATTACCTGATTTTCTATTCTCAAGCTCTCCATTATCTGCAAAATCCTCCCAGAAATCTAGCAAAGAGTTGCCCCACCAGAAGTCAAGCCAAGAAGTTCTGTAAGTAACAGACCCAGAATTATCAGTTGATATTGCAATTGAGCCATGAGCCCGGTGAGATTTAATAATTCTATCCGAATAGAGATAGAGACCTTTTATCTTGTCGTCTTGGAAAAAACGATTAGAGTTTTTCAGTGCTCCAGTTGGAACTCTTCCATGACTTGTAACCTTAAACTCTCTACCATCTTGTCCCACAAAATTAGGAATATTCCCCGAGATAGCAACCTCGATATTCTTGTTACTCTTATTTGTTACCTCATAGGTGAGGACTGCAATTGGAATTCCACTAGAATCTGCATCTCCAGGAATCATCGGATTAAAAGCCTTGATTCGAACACTTACAGGCGACTCTAGATCATCTAAATTAACAATTCCAAATGGGTATGCAGTATCAAAGCTGACATCTCTGAACCGTGGAATACCATGGCTAGGTGCATATCCCTCCATATGCTCATAATTTTTGGTATCAACAGGACCCATTAACCCTCTTGAAAATTTGCTACCATCATCTCTCTTTGCGTAGATACAGAAAAAGGGGATATAATTATCTGGTTTATCATATTGAGTTCCATAAAATCCCTTTCCCGGGCTATTCATAATCTCCCAGTCTTGAAACTCTCCATAACCATTGATTGATACCGACCCAGTTCCAATACCACCAATCGGTAAGGCAATCTTTGATAGATTCTCACCACTGTAAGATTTTAAGAGAGGCCACTCTCTTGCATTTACTGTAAAAAAGCAAGAAGACAACATAAATACAAATAAATAATTTTTAACTTTATACATATAATCTCCTTTTCCATAATATCAAAAACTCAACGTTTAAGAATTAAGAAATAGTTAAATAAATATAATTTTTTTCAAAAAAAACAGAAAGGCTGTCCGAGGACAGCCTTAAATTTTAGATAAATTAGAAAATCTTCTTTGAATATTTGTCATGGAAATTGACCATGAAATTATTCTTGTCGTTTGATGCATACTTGTCAAAGAAGATCTTTGCAGATGCATAATCTTTTTTTCCAAGATAACCGAGCGCCTGCATGAAGTAGCAGTGCTGAGTGTTACGTCGAGATAAATCATCGCTAAAGACCATGAAGTCGGGCAGTGATACCGCGAAGTAGTCCATCTTGATTACGTCGTTCTGATGGGTTTTTCCAAAATTGATAAAAGTATCAAATATTCTGGTTGCCTCATTTGCTCTGCCAAGTCTAATTCGAGCAAGACCTTGATAGAAGATCATCTCAGGTGGTTTGTCATTGTAGTACATAGTTGAACCAAGATTTGTCAAACCAGTTGCAGCTTTTTCATAGAACTCAACTGATTTAGCCTTATCGCCAAGCCCAGCATATGCCTCGCCAAGGAAATAAAAGATATTATTCTCCTGCGCACCATACAATTTACCTTCGCCAAGATTGTGAGGATAAGTCAAGGCTCTCTGCAGATACTCGATTGCAACCTTGTACTCTTTCGCCATTATTGCCTCAACTCCAAGAGTTACGAGTGATAATACATACTGACCAGTCACTCGACCTTCGCCGCCTTCCCATGGATGGAAAATTTTCTCTTCAAGCAGCTTCAAGGCCTCCGCATTTCTGCCAGTCATGTTAAGCAGAGTTATATACTCCACAGTCTGGTCGTAGCGGTCAAAGACAAGCTGAGGATACTTCTCAAGGAATGCTATCCTTTTTTCAGGAGAAAAATTAAGTTTCTTGTAGAGTTGATCAAGCTCGAAGAAGACACGTGAATCACTCTTGTTCAATTCGAAGGCCTTCTCAAGGAAGGATTGAGCCTTAACCTTGTCGGATTTCTTGTTGTAGTAGAAAAGGGCAAGATTTCGCCATACTGTCGCATATTCAGCATCGATAGCACGGGATTTTTCCCATACAGCAGCTGCATCTGCCTGTCTGTTGTGTGCATAGTAGTACAATCCGAGGTAGTATGGAGCGCTGCTGTCATTTGAATCAAACGCCATCGCTGATTTTAGCACTTCGACAGCCTCAAGCTGGTTCGGAAAACAGTAGGATTTATCTGCTGATGCTGCCATCTTGTAGAATTTAGCTGCTGAATCATTGTCGCCAAGCTGCATGTAGCTGTCCGCCATGTAGTACAAGCTCAATGGATCTGGTGCATCACTTTCAGAAAGCACAGCAATTGCCTCTTCAAAGAATCCAGCATCCTGGTAGACAAGTGCAATCTCCTGAAGGCTTGAATTGTCCTTGCGTGACAATTTATCAAATCTCTTGCCACCTTTGACTATTTTCTCTTCGTAAAGCGACCCGAACTCCGCAGGCATCTTCTTGAATGTCTGGTCAATCAACTTGATAGCTTCGGATTTCATCCCTTTTTTCCTGAGCACCGCAGCCTTAAGCTGTATCGCCTTCGCGTTGTAGATATTCGTAGCCAGCGACTTGTCCAAGTGATCCAGCGCCGCGTCGAAATCCCCGCGTCGGGCATCAATCATCGCAATCTGCAGGTATCCAGCTGATTGCCACTGATAATTCCATACCGCCTTGTAGAAACTCTCGTAAGCAGAATCAAAATCCCCGACCGCCTTCAATGCAAGTCCACGATTGTAGAATGCCTCGCCGTCGTAAGGGTTTGGATTGCGCAATGTGAGGCGCGAAATTGCCTTGTTGAAGTATTCATCCGCCGCCTCGAAATTACCACGTCGATAATTCAACAGCCCCATCGCATTGTTGCATCTGTAATCGCCAGAATCACGTCGCAAAGCCTCAAGGTAGTAATCTTCAGGTTTGTAGTTGGCATGTCTGTACTGCTCAAGATGAAGTCCGTTCAAGAAAAGCTCGTCGAGCGACTTAATATCCTGCGGATCAGCTGCGGCTGTCGCTGGTTCTGGTTTTGCCGCCTCAACCGAAGCAAGCGGTGTATACTCGACAAGAAGATTATCTTTATTGAAGACCTTGATGCAATAGTCAGTATCAACAGCACCGCTGACAATGTCGAGACTTTCAGTAAGTGTCGTAGCAGGGTCAAGTTTTGCTTTTTTAGAAAAAATTTCATTTCCCTTGCAGGTTACAACTGTTCTGAGGGTAGCTGTAGATGTCGAGTAGACACCAATTTTTACCTTACCGCCTTCGAAAGTCATATTAACAGCAGCCTCTTTAGTTGCGTTCTTGATTCCTTCAATGTCACGGTATGGCATGAAATACTGCTCAAACTGCTTCTCTTCGCCTGGCAGAAGCCATGAGAAATCTGGCTGGTTGTCAGTGAAAGCACCGCACATAAGCTCGATATATGGACCATCTTCGTCAGTCAGCTGTCTGTCCCATGCCTGGCCAAAATCGCTTGTTCCCCATGTCCACTGTTTCTTGCCTGGCACAACATAGTGGTTAGCCACATGAAGCATTCCGCCTTTTTTGCCATGGTCATAACAGCCGATAAAGTTAAAATCTGATTTGTGAGCCATAAAAGATGTTGGAACAGGGATATTCTTGTACATTGAGATATCAGTTCCGGGTGAGTAATCGACCTTGTAATATTCGCCGGTTGCGATAGGGAAGTCGGATACAGCACGCTTACCATGATCCATTACCGCAGTTACATCAGGTGGGAAAATTGACCTGTAGTCATCATTTACATGAACTGCAGGATTTGCCCACCACAAGAAAGTTTGAGGCGCATCAGAGCGGTTATTTACACGAGCCTTGATTTCGACATAAGACTTGTCTGGATAGAGGGTAAAACCGTGGTAACCCTGAGTTCTGAACATCTTCTCAATTTCACCGCACCATACAGTAACACTGCCATCGTCGAATTTCTGAATTCTGTAGTCCTGTTTCTCAAAGGTACTTGGTCTGTGATGCTGAGGCCAGTTGAACTCAAGCCCTCCAGAGATCCACGGACCTGCAAGTCCAACAAGAGCAGGTTTGATAACTCTATTGTAGTAGATAAAATTATAGCCGTTTGTCTTGTCGACTGCCATCTGCATTCGACCGCCAAGTTCAGGCATAATCATAATTTTTACCCACTTATTTTCCATAAAGATGACATTCCACTCTTTATCCTCTTTTGTGTCGCCGACCTTGTCGATGACTGGGTGGGGATAGATGACGCCGCTGCTGCCCTGATAGACCCTGGCTTCGAGAAACATCGGGTTCTTATCAGGAGAGCCGATTCCGTAGGTTGGAATCTTGATTGTCTCTTCCCAAACTTTTACACTATTCCTGCCAATCCATTTTGCACCCTCTTCCGGCGCTCTGCCTTTAAGACTGCAACTTGAAATCATTATTAGAATAGTAAAAATTAGAAAAAATCGATTTTTACTTAACATAAAACACTCCTAATTTATTTTAAAAGCGAAATTTGACTTTTAAAATGGATAAAGATGCTTTATAATGGATTATATTATGGAGAACTTTCCTTTCAGCCGACATTTCTATATCTTTACTCATAACATCATTCGTGAGTCGATAAATACTCCGATGCTACACAACCTCTATGTGACAGATATTGGCTATTTTGTTGAGGCTCAGAACCACTACAAGGAGAGAAAGACTGGAATTAATGAGGCAATCCTTATTTTTTGTGAAAAAGGAGCAGGTCAAATATCTATAAATTCAGAAAAATATCAAATTTCTGAAAAACAAGCGATATTCATAAAACCTGGAACCAGCCACAAATATTTCTCCTCTTCGGATAAACCATGGACTATCTTATGGGCACATTTTGGTGGCTCACATGTAGAACTTTATCAGCGAAGGTTAGGCGAGAACCCGGTGATGGATTTTAGCGAGGGAGATTTTAATTTCATAAAGACAATATTCTTTGACATCTTTAGCCAGCTCAAAGATGAGTATACTCGTGAATCCATGGTCTACTGCGCACAGGCTTTTTCCGCAATTGTTGCTAAGGCATTTTTCAATAATAAATTATTCACACCAATAACGAATTCTCCAGCCTCTGAGAAGATAGAAGCAACAATAAGATTTATGAACAGCAGGATAGAGTCAACCGAGCTTCCTGACTTAAAGATGCTTGCTGAGAAATCAGAACTCTCTCCGTCGCACTTCTCGGTTCTATTCAAGCAGCAGACTGGCTATTCACCCTATGATTACTTTCTCCACCTGAAGATGCAGCGGGCTTGCAAATATCTCCAGACCTCCGACATGAAGGTCTACGAGATAGCATCAATACTCGGCTACGAGGATCAGTTCTACTTTTCCCGCCTTTTTAAGAAAATCACAGGCAAAAGTCCGGCTGATTACCGCAAACATCTTCTGATATAATTGCTAGACATAGGCTTCATTCTGTTGTAGAATACATCGAGGTAAAAAATGGATTATAAGACAAAGTGGCTTTTCAGAGAATTGCCTAATCTTGAGGATAGGCAGATTATCTCTGCCGACCAATCGAAGAAGATAATTGAGTATTTCAGTTCCGATGATGTGGCGCGCAAGCAGAGATCACAGATTGTGGGGGTATTTTCCACTTTAGCTGGGCTGCTAATCGGGCTAGGGGTCATCTTGCTAGTCTCATTTAACTGGAATGAGTTGGGGCGTGTCGCTAAGACAATATTGTCGTTTGTTCCGTGGGGAATATCCACCGCAGGGCTAGTCTATGTTTTTTTCAATAAAAAAAGCAAAATCTTAACTGAGGGTGCTGCTCTTCTTCAAGTCCTAAGCACTGGAGCCGGGCTTTCATTGCTCGCTCTTATCTATCCCTCCGGCGGGGAGATCTACAATCTGCTATTTCTCTGGCTGATTTGTACACTGCCAGTCATGTATCTGATGAATTCAGTAAGTATCTCAGCACTCTATCTGATAATCCTGACCCAGTGGACAGGTTCAATTCAGTTTTTTAGCCTGAACGGTCATTATTTCTGGATAATGTTAGCAATCTGGTTACCATATCTTTTTTTCGCAAAGAAAAAATCACAATCACACTTTATTGTCCAACAATGGTTCCTGGTAGCAACTCTTCTGATAAATCTTGGGATTGTTATGGAGAAGGCAGCACCTGGTCTCTGGATTCTCAATTATAGCCTGCTTGCGGTCAGCTTTGTCTTTATCGGCGCATTGCTAGAGCGTGGCGAAGATTACAAGTTCAGCCCTTTCTTAGTCTCTGGCATACTTGCACTTCTGGTTCTCGGAATAACCTACTCATGTGAATGGCCGTGGGATGGCATCAGCTGGCATCTGAGACGGGAAAAAGGAATTTTTGCAGCAGCAGTAATTGATTATGTCGTACTCGGTGGTCTTTCTCTATCTGCATTAACCACAGCAATTATCTTAATTGTCAAAAAGCACTATTATTTCCCGATATTACTGATTTTTCCAATTGGAACGATAATTGCATTTTCAACCTCGATGGATAATGAGTTTTCATTATTTCAGCCACTTTTTTATAACATCTTTGTCTTCGCCTTTGCTATCTTTCTAGTTGTCATGGGCACTAACCGTAAACGCCTGCTTGAGATAAACTGTGGCGTGGGAGCATTGCTGGTTTTAATTTGTATTAGATTTTTCTCCTCAGACTTGGGAATCCTTGCAACAGGCATAGGATTTATCTTTGCAGGAATCGTCCTGATAATCCTGAATGTAGCAATCTCAGTAAAGTGGAGGAAATTAAATGAAAAATAAGGTAAAAATCGCAGCTATAAGCCTGGTTGTCGCATTCCAGTTTGCTGTTCTAGTATTAATAATAGTAAATTCATATTTCACCGTGAAAAATGCACCAGAATACCTGATTGAAGTAGAAGGCTACGACCCATATCAGCCAATGCTTGGTCGCTATCTGGAGTTAAGAATTTCAGGAAGAGACGTAGTATCAGAGATAAATGAAAAATCAAAGACCACATATCTAGTCTTCACCGAGGACGAAGGTCGCTTGACTCTGACCACAATCCAATCAGAGAAGCCAGATTCAGGAATCTACATCGCAACAAAGAATATAAAATCGCCAAGACTAGTCCGATACTACATTCAGGAAAATCTTGCAGAAAGAATAGATAAAATCCTGCGCGACACAACTGAGGATATTTATATAAAAGTAAAAATACGACGTGGCAAATATGTAATCGAAGACCTGCTTGTGGGGGATATCTCTATAAATGATAGTTTAGGATTATTGTTTTTTGAAGTTTTAAAGGACTAAAAGCAGGAGAAACTAGCCCCTGAACTGTTCTCCAACTTCGAGTTGTACTCCAGAGTTCTTGTCAGGAAGAAGAGGTGAGAGGGGTGGAAAAATGAGGCATATATTTCTATTTAAGATTTTTCACTCTACTCTTCTTTATATTTAATACAATTTAAAATAAAATCAGTAGGTTCTATCTTCTGATTCCATACATCCATAAGTAAATCATAGTTATCTATTATAAACTTAGATATAGCTTTAAAGTCTTTACTTGAAAGAGTTCCAACTTTTATTTCTGGTTCTTTCGAGATACTTACAGAGGCTAAGCTAGTTGAATCTAATCTATAATTGTGATTCATTTGCACTTTAATTCTAGCCCAGTGTTTCTCTTTACCAGACATAGGTAATACACAAATATTCATAGGAAGACCTGTATATTTACCCGTATAGTTAGACATTTCACTGAGTAACTGTTCTTCCAGAAATTCTTTAGCTTTTTTAGAACTATTTAAGAAACTCATATTACCCCCCCCCTTTTATGCTAATCTATTTTATCACATTGAAGTGTCAGTAGATTTGTTCAACTGCAATATATAACGATTATATCATAGTTACTCGTAGTGTTTCACATTTTAACCGTTTTCAAAACATAAAACTTGTTAACTGGATTGATGGTTGAGATATTTCTTTACTTGGTGAAATCTTTTTTTATAAACTAGACATAAAATTTATTTCATTATAATATGTTTCTAGGAGTATATATGTCAAATAAAAGAATTATTGCTGCAATTATTGATTTTGCAATTGCTACTGTTATTAACGCAGTCTGTATGTTTGTCTTTGTTTTATTGCCAAGTGCAAACCAGAGTCTTGAGGTTGATGATAACTTTGTCGTTCGGGCGATGATGGTATCAATGGCAGGAATGTTGTATCTGCTTCTTCGTGATGTTCTAGGTTCGCGAAGTATTGGGAAAATTATAATGAAGCTTCAGATTGTTGATAAATCAACAGGAGATAAAGCCTCATTTGGTCAAAGATTTCTACGTAACATCACATGGGTTATTAGCTGGATTGAGATAATCGTGTTTTTGGCAAATAATGGCAACCGCCTTGGCGATATGCTGGCTAAGACTCGGGTTGAGGAGATGAATGTCTGATCCTTCGCTGTATAGCAAGGCTCAGAAGTTTATTGACAAATATTCTAAAATGACAGCTCAGGGAAATTAGCTGAGTGGCAAGAGTATTTTAAGAAGTTTAAAAATATTTTTATACAATCCTATTTTATTTTGACAAATGATATCGTATGTGCTATCATTAACTGTGAAAAAAGTTTTTCCAAATCCAAAAAATGTTAAATTTTCTGAATTGTTAAATGTATGTATTAAATATTTTGGAGAACCAAGAATTAGCGGGAGTCATCATATTTTTAAAACCCCGTGGAAAGGTGATCCAAGAATAAATATTCAGAAGGATGGGAAGATGGCTAAAGTCTATCAGGTAAAGTTAGTCGAGCATGCAATCTTGAAATTGGAGGAAGAAGATGGAAAAGTTAATTGAGAAATATACATATCGAATTGAATGGTCAGAGGAAGATAATGTTCATATTGCTAGATGTTTGGAGTTTCATTCGCTTCAGGCTCATGGGCAGACAGCTGAGAAGGCATTGCATGAAATCGAAGAGGTTGTCAGACAAACTGTCGAGTGGATGCGTGAGGAAAATGAACCTCTTCCAGAACCGATTGGAATGAAGAAGTTCAAGGGCAATTTAACTTTGAGGATTCCTCCAGAACTTCATAAACAATTAGCAATCAAATCTGCAGAAGAGGGAATTTCTATCAATAAATTTATACTTTCACGATTGTAAATGGTGAAGTTTTAGAAGGGAAAATGAAAAGCAATAAGTTAAAGCTTGTCATTGCATGGATAGAAATACATCAGGAGGAATTGATGGCAAATTGGAAATTAGCTGTCGAGGGACAAGAGCTTTTAAAATTGATTCTTTCAGATTGCATAAATACCCTATAAGGTATATTGATGAAATAAACCTTGTAGGGTATATTTTTATTTATTAGACTTTATGGATTATCTTGTTTTAACGCCTGCACAGCTTTCTGTGGTTTTGAGGAGTCACAGAAAGTCAAAGAATCTTACTCAAAAGGATGCTGCAGCATTAGTAGGTCTTTTGCCAAAGACAATTTCATCTCTTGAGTCAAATTCAGAACGTTCGTCGCTAGAGAGTTTTTTTTAATTGCTTTCAGCTCTTAATTTAGAGATGCATCTCTGCCCAAAAGAAGACTTTGATCCTGCTAAAGAGGAGTGGTAGTTATGGCTAAAAATACGAGGTTTTGAAGAAAATTCCACCATTTTGCGCCTGAGTTTCTACTTGAGCAGTTAAATAAGATCGCTTGATTATTTTGCAGTAAATCTGAATAGTTGTTATTTTCCCTCAGATCCCCAGTTCGAAGATAATTCTGCCTTTTTCTGTCTTTGTTCGCAGAAGGACTAATTTAGCCAGAGACTCTTTGAAGTCGTTCTGGTTGAGAACATAGATTGGGTAGAGTTCGAGAAAATTTATGTTTGCCTTGACTAAATTTTCGGCTGTCGTTGCGAGTATCGGGGCGATTCCTTCGATGGTCAATTGCTCAACCTGCAAGCCAGTTAAATAGAAGGCGCCTTGAGATTTTTCATAGCGGAAGTTGCCGTTTGCCTTTAGTTTAATGTTGTAATTTGCCTGAAAAAGTCTGATTTTTGCATCAAAATCGAGATATATTCTCTCTTTTTCGAATTTTACCTGCGGCATCGGCATGAAAATAGTCCCCGCGCCGAAATCATTCTCATACGGCAGAAAGGCTGCCATTTCACGCTTCACATCGTTCTCGCTGACCTTCACCCGGTACAAGGTCGCCCCGCAGGAACAGAGAGCCATAACCGCTGCAAAAATAATCACTTTTTTCATAAAAACCTCTGATAATGGTACTGTCAAATCCGGCGATTGTCAATTGTCGGTGGGGAAAAAACTCGACGAGGGTTTTGCTCGGTAAAAAGTTATTGCAAAAGGGAGTAAGATAATTTAAAATAGATTTAGGAGTTTTAAGTGTTAGATAATGAAATTTTGCAAATAATAAAACATCGGCTTGTAGAAGCTTACTCGCCTGAGTTTATATATGTATTTGGGTCGCACGCTTGGGGAAATGCTACTAGTCAAAGCGATATTGATATTGCTGTAATCATAAAAGATAGTAATGAAAATCCATATGCTCGTCCGCAAAAGGGGACCTTGGCTCTGTGGGATATTGAAACTCCAATAGATTTGCTTGTCTTTACCGAAGATGAATTTTTTTCTAAAACTGATAATAATTTATCACTACAAGGTCAGATTTTTCAAAAAGGGCTAATTATTTATGAAGCTGCATGAGGAGTGGATTTTTAAGGCGTATAATGATCTTCAATCCGCAAAAATATTATTTAATAGTGATGAAAATTTAAATGATACAGCTATTTATCATACCCAGCAGTGTGCTGAAAAATCATTGAAAGCTTATCTTTCTTTTTGTAATTTAGAAATCCCTAAAACGCATGATTTGAAAACTTTACTAAAAAAATGCAATGAACAAAATGATTCATTTTTAGTAATTTTAGAATTTGCTAACTATTTGAACCCCTTTTCGGCTTTCTTTAGATATCCTGGTTTCGATGCTCTTCCCTCAGACTATATTGTTTCTAATGCAATTTTCTATGCTGAAAGAATTTATAAATTTGTTAAAAATGAATTAAATATAACATTATGAAAAAATACATTTATCCGACAATGACAGGCTGTGGCTCTCTCCATCGAATCTTGTCGAGTCTGATAATCCTGAAATTTTCAGAATTGCGGGTGAAATATCTGCTGCAAATGACACTCCATGGGCAAAATCCCGCGCGGCCTATCAGTATCCGGCCATGGCTGTGTAGGCTGAAGTACTCTTCTGCGTAATTGCGAGGAGGACAGGAAGAGGGAAATATGTCTCACGCGAAGGCGCGAAGCATCGCGAAGATTGGGAAAATTACCCCAGCAGTTAAACATTGCCGGGGTGTATAGACTTATTCCATCGGTTGGATCTTGTCGGCGTATATGCTCCAACCATCAGCTGTCTTGTAGGCGTCTAAGCTTTGGCTTGGGACGTAGATTGTTGTTAGGTTGGTGCAGTTGGAGAAAACAAAATTTTTCATTTGGGGTGGGGTTTTTGGATTTATATTTGCTTTGGTAAAACCGCTACAGCCTCTAAAGGCTCTAGCACCAATAGTAGTAACAGAGTCTGGGATTATTAGATCCCCAGTAACCCCGCTACAGCCTTCAAAGGCATACCAACCAATAGTAGTAACAGAATTTCCGATTGTCAGATTTCCAGTAAAACCTCTACAGAGATAAAAGGCAGATGAACCAATGGTAGTAACAGAGTCTGGGATTATTAGATCTCCAGTAAAATTACAGTTTTGAAATGTACCTGTACTATTACTATAGTCTGAACCTTTAATCTCTTTTAAAGATTTTCCAAGAATTAATTTCCCAGTTAACCCGCTACAACCATAAAAGGCAGAATTACCAATAGTAGTAACAGAGTCTGGAATTATTAGATCTCCAGTTAACCCGCTACAGCCCCAAAAGGCTCTATCCCCAATAATAGTAACAGCGTTTCCGATTATTAAATCACCAGTAAAGCCGCTACAGCCTGAA
>JAFGXN010000148.1 GCA_016936615.1 Spirochaetales bacterium
AAATCTCAAAGTGTATACATTAAAATATTTTTTTTAGGGATTTGTTTTCTGAAAGTTTAATTTTTCTTTCAATTGACAACTTATCTTTAAGTGAGTAAAATTGTTTAATGAAAAAAATTAAATTTTTACTGTTAACTTTACTTTTTCTGTTTTCGTGTTCTGAGAAATCAAGCAATTTTATAGAAGATAATATTGTTTTTTCTCTAGATTTAGGTCGGCTAGAGGACCAGATAGATGTTGTTTTTGAGTATGACTATAATAAAATCAGAGTTAACTCTTTTACCTCGAAGAATGGTCTTTTTTACATAGGTAATGGAAAGGTCAATAAGGTTCTTGAGCTTAATTCATATGGTCAATTATTAAATATTTTTTATAATCCATATGAGAATCCAACGCCAATGCTTCTTTCTAGATTTACAGATGAGTCTACACTCTCAAATAGGAATGCATATGCTTACTATTTCAACGATATGGGTGTTGTCGCTGTAAACTCGAAGCGAGAGCTCTACATTGTCGATAGGGTTGTTAAAGGACGCGAAGAGTATGATAAGAATGGGCAGCTGTTGACAATGAGGCTTCTTCATTTTAATGAGGCTGGAGAAGCTGTCGATTATATAGGTCAGAATGGTATTGGTGGAACCCCATTTAGAAATATTCACAGTGTTTCTATCTCAAAATCAGATGAAATATCAATTGTATCGCGTGATAGTGGGCTTTTCCATTTTTTTCATTATTCTAATGAGGGCAGGTTGTTATATGATATTAAACTTAACTCGCTTGGACTGCCATCTGCATTTAAATCAGAATCTAATGTATTTGGTGTGATAGATGATGTCTTTGCTGATAAGGAGAAGAGGCTTTTTTATATTAAAGTAGACTATTATTCTGGATCAAAAGGTAATGAACAATCTTCTGTCTCATTCAAGAGTTCAAGTATTTGGAAGTATAGTCTTGATAAGCAAGAGTTCTTAGAAGGGCATATTAGTCTTCCAAAGGTTTTTGTTAAGGATTTTGTAATTGGTGGTGATTCTTCTGAATTGCGAGAGGTTGTTTATGATTTTCTCGGGGTAGATGCGTCTGGAAATATCTTTTTTCTCTGTCAAACTGACAAGAATGTTTACAATTTAAGAGTCTATTCAAGGGATGGTAAGTTGCTCGTGGATAAGAGTCTTATTTTAAATGACTCTAATATTTTTTACCGAATTTTTGAAGTAAGTGATAATGGGACCTTACATGCAATGCTCTGTTATTCAGACCGCGTTGATGTTGTCTCTTGGGACAGTGATAGATTTTTGAAACGTTCACGAGGTCTTAAATGAAGGTTGTGACTTGTCAGAGAATGGCTGAGATTGATAGGACTTCTATAGATGATTATTTTTTCTCAGAAGAGGTTCTCATGGAGAATGCAGGTATTCATCTGGTTTTTAAGTTTCTAGAAATTTGTAGACCTTCTGTTAATGATAAGATTATCGTCATTTGTGGTGGTGGTAATAATGGTGGAGATGGCTATGTTATTGCTAGGCAACTTTTTTCTAAAGGTTTTTGTAATCTAAAAGTAATTAGTATCTCAAATAAATTTTCGCCAGCTACTGAGAAGAATCGAAAGATTGCTACTAGACTTGGTCTTGATATTATCGATTTCTCTCTGCCTTTTGATTCTTTGAGTGGATTGTTTGACAATTCTTCATTTATTATAGACTGCATGTTTGGTACTGGTTTGAGGTCTGCACTTCGGACTGAGTATCACTCGATTGTAAATGATATAAATGATTCTGAAGCAGCTGTTGTCTCTGTTGATATCCCTTCAGGGATCTATGAGGGGTTTGGAGAAGATGATGTCGCAGTTTGTGCGGATTATCTATTTACTGTTGAGCTTTTAAAGAATATCTTTTATTCGTCATTTGCTCGGAGGTTTTGCGGTAAGATTTTTCCTGTTTCGATTGGATTTCCTAAGGAGATTTTTTGCTCCGATGATAATCTTCTGATCACTCGTGACCTTTGTCAAAAGCTGTTGGCTGGTAATTGCAAGATTGATGATTTTTCTTATAAGAATAAAAGGGGTCATGTCTGCGTTGTGGCTGGTTGCTCAGGATATTTAGGCGCTGCTTCTTTGTGCTCAAAGGCTTCGACTGCATTTGCTGGTTTAGTTTCTCTGTTATCGCCAAGTGGAGATGATGTCTCTTCTTATGACTCTGTGATCAAATTGCATCAGTTAGACTCTTTGCAGCGATTCTCATCCTTTGTAATTGGTTCTGGTGTGGTTGATCAAGATTTTCTATTAGGATGTCTAAAAAAAATTCAATCGCTAGACTCTGTAGCTGTATTTGATGCGGGAATCTTTAATTTATCTCCTGGAGATTTTGCAGGTGTTGCTTCGAAGAAGATCTTTACACCGCATATTGGGGAGTTTTGTAATTTTTTCTCATACCAGCGAGATGAGGTCCTTCGATTTCCTGAGAAATTTTTACGGATGGCATGCCTTGATACCCAAAGTGTTATTGTATTAAAGAGTTCTGTGACCTTGGTTGGTCTACCAAGCGGTCAGATCTTTTATTTAGATAAACCTTCGGTGGTGAAGGCAACAGCTGGCAGTGGTGATCTTCTTGCCGGCATTATCGGCTCCTTCGCAGCTGCAGGATTCAGCGCCCATGAGGCTGCAATCCTCGGAGTCTTTGTTCACTCGTTAGCTGCAGATCTTGCTTTTCAGGAAAAGGGGTTAGTTTGCGCTGATATCTTTTTAGAATTTTTACCTAAGGCTGTAGATATTCTTTTCGGCTTTGAAAAGAGGGCTTTTTTTACAGAGGAAGAGTATGAAAAATGATGTAAGAGATGAACTATACGATCCAGAATCGCCCCGCTTTAAGATCTATACAGAAGCAAATAGATCTAATTTTGAAAAAAAAATCGATGCGAGGGCTAGCAAATTTAAACGTAAGAGGAGAAATCGATTTATCCTTATTGATTTGTTGCTTATTTTTTTTGTTGGAATTTTTTCTTACGTGATTTATCCCAAACAAAAATCAAAAGATAGTGTAGAGGATGTCTTTTTTACTATTTCAAGCTTTCACAGAGAGGTTAAAGAGGGTGGGTTGCTTAATATAGACAATCAGACACTCTTTTCGGCTGTAGATTATGGACCTGCTATAGTCTGTTCTGTTGAGGTTTTAGCAAATCGTGAGTTCTATAATGGCTTTAAGATTGTAAATTTTGAGTTTTATAATTCAAATATTGATGAGAAGTATAGTTTCGATGTAATTTTAATATCTTCTTCCTATGAGACTTTTTTATTCTATTTGCCTTTTGATGGGGAAAATGATATAATTAACTTAAAGATAGTTGGTCTGGAACGTGAGCTTAAATTGTTATCTGTTCCAGAAAAAAATGATTGATAAAACTATAAAATGTAGATATAGTTAAGAAAAGGAGATTTAAATGGGAATAATTATTTATTATCTTTCAGTTACATTAAATTTATGGGCAGGTCTTTATTTGATTTCTGAGTTTGTCTCTAAAAAAACTGAGATTTTCGAGCCGATTGCTAATGGTTTAAGAAAGAATAAAATCTATGGGTATACATTTGTTGGTCTTGTTCTTGCAATAGCAGTGCTTAAGCTGTTTTTTGTTATGCCAAGTTATGTAGAGAAATCTCTAGCTGTTACAGGTGGAGAGACTATGAAGGCTTTCTTTAGAAAGGGTGCAATTCCTGTAATTGGAGATCTTCTTCCATTTATTGCTGGAACCCTTGCCGGAGTGACAATTTTATTTGACTTAATCTTTTCAAAGAAAGATTCTGTTGAGGATGTTGAGATAGATTCAGAGGATCAAGAAGACGGAGATGGTAAGAAGAAGAATAAGATTGCACTATTTTTATTGAGTTGGAAGACTGTTATAGGTTTTTCTGTAATGGTCGTAGCTGTGTTACATCTAATTTTATCAGGAGTACTTTTTATATAATGCCAAAGAGATCAGTTTCAGCCATTGCTTACAAAGATGGTAAGTTTTTTTTAGCTAAGAAGAAGCCTGGTGGTTCTATAGGCGGTCTATGGGAGTTCCCAGGTGGTAAGTTGAGTGAGGATGAGACTCATTCCGAAGCCTTGAAGAGAGAGCTTAAGGAAGAGTTTTCGATTGATATTGAGGTCGGCAAGAGAATTGCCACTGCTTGGTTTGAGGATAAGGGTAGAAGGTTCAGAGTTGATGGATATCTTGTTGATTTTCTAACTCATGATATCCAGATAAGAGATCATACTGAGTATGGGTGGTTCTCTCGTGACGAGATAAATAAAATGTTTCTAGCAGGTTCAGATAGGAATTTGTTTGTAGAGATTGAAAAAGAGAAATTATAAAATAAAAGCCTTTAAGATTTTCTTAAAGGCTTTTTTGTGCAGAAAAAAAAGTCTCTCATCTGAGAGACTTTAATTATATATTAGATTGTTGTTCCGTTTGGAATTGTTGCACCTTTTGGAATAATAATTATTCCTTCTTTTATAAAGTAGTTGCCGAAATCTCCATCAACTCGCTCTTTCACATCGACACCAATTCTACAGCCATCACCAATTCTGGCATTCTTGTCGATAATTGCGTTTCTGATCATGCAACCTCTTCCAATTCCGATGTTAGGAATACCATTCTTTGCATTTTTGATCTTCTGCTCTGGCGTCTCATATTCATTTGCACCTAGAGTTATTACTCCATCTAGATTTGCACCTGATTCTACAATAGTCCGAACTCCAATTACGCAATTGACTAGTGATGCGTTTGTTATAATACTTCCTTCAGCTGTCAATGATTGAGAAATTGTACAGAAGTTAATCTTTGTTGCTGGTAGGTGTCTTCTGTGTGTATATATTGGAGACTTTTCATTGTAAAAGTTAAAATCTGGATTAAGTGAGGCAAGGTTTAGGTTTGCATCATAGAAAGACTTGATAGTTCCAATATCTTCCCAGTAATCGTTGAAGATATACGCATTTGTCTTTGTATTTTCAATCATTCTTGGGATAATCTCTTTTCCAAAATCTGTGAATTGGTTATCAAGAGCCTTCTCCATTGTCTCTGCGTTGAATATATACATTCCCATTGAGCCAAGATAATTCTTATTAAGTACCTTCAGGCTTGGATCTGGGTGAATATTATCTGGTATCTTGTATTCATCGATATTTCTAGTTGGACCTGGCTTCTCAAGAAAGCTAGTTATCCGTGATTTAGTATCGGTTGCTAGGATTCCTAGTTGTGATGCCTCATCTCTTGTAACTGGATGTGCTGCAATTGTTATCTCTGCCTTGCTCTCAACATGTTTCTTGAACATATCTGCAAGATCCATTCTGTATAATTGATCTCCAGAAAGTATCATGTAGTGGGTCGGTTTTCTAGTCTTAAAGTGAATGAAATTTTTTCTAACTGCATCTGCGGTTCCTTCATACCATGAAGTAGTATCATATGTTTGTTCAGCTGCAAGAATTTCAACAAATCCTTTTGAGAATACATCAAAGATGTATGTGCTTGATATATGGTTATGTAGAGAGACTGAGTTAAACTGTGTTAATATGTATATTTGCTTGAACCCCGCATTTATACAGTTTGAAATTGGGATATCCACAAGTCTGTATTTCCCACCAAAAGGAACTGCAGGCTTTGCTCTTTCTTTTGTTAGAGGATAAAGTCTAGTTCCTTTTCCTCCACCTAGTACAATCGATAATACTTCACTCAAAATAGACTCCTTTTTTTGATTTAATTACAAATTACTTATAATTTGTTCAAAATTTTTGTATATAATTTTTCATATTTTTTGCAAGACTCTTTCCACGATAGGTCTTGTTTCATTCCATTTTTAATATATCTATTCAATAATTCTTTATCATTATACCATACCTTTATTGCTTCTGATATAGAAAAAATAATATTTTCTGCATCAATTTTGTTAAAAACAAAGCCGGTAAACTCTTTTGGATCATCATTTCGAGATTTTACAGTATCTGATAATCCTCCAGTATTGCTAACTATTGGTATGTTTCCATAGTGCAGGGAGTACATCTGATTTAATCCGCAAGGTTCGTATTTTGAAGGCATTAAAAAGAAATCTCCAGCAGCCTCGACAATATGAGCAATATCTTCTTTGAATTCCAGAAAGGCTTTAAAGTTAGGATAATTCTGCTCAAGTTGTTTTAATTTCTCTTCTGCCCATAGTTCACCTGTTCCTACGACAACAATATTTGCATTTACAGTGGAGAGTATTTCATCCATGATGCCAGTGTTACCGTAGAGCTCGTTTATTCCTTTTTGCTCGCTTAATCTGGAAATTAATGTAATCAGTGGCAATTCTGGATCTAGCCCATGATTTTTGCAAAACTCCTCTTTGTGCTGTTGCTTTCCCGAAAGGTCTTTAGAGTCGTAATTTGCGTAGAGATATTTGTCTTTTTTAGAATTCCACTCACTATAGTCAATTCCATTTAGTATTCCGCTGTAGACACTCTTTCTATCTCTAAGAATCTTATCTAGTCCAAAACCAAACTCTGGGGTCTGCGTCTCTCGTGCGTAGCCTTCTGAGACAGTTGTTATATAATCTGAGTTGATAAGCGCAGATTTGAGATAGTTTATCTTATGTCCTTTAAGGTATTTGCTTGTTGTAAATGATTTGATTGGTAGATTTGTGTAGTGAATACTGTGTCTTGAAAAAATCCCCTGATATCCAAGATTATGAATTGTAAAGCATGATTTAGTCTCTTTGAAAAAATCATTCTCCTCTTTGATATATGCTGGAGCAAGTCCGGCTGGCCAGTCATGACAATGGACAATTTCAGGTTGCCAGCTTGTTAGTTTGCAATACTCTAGCGCAGCCTTTGCAAAGACGCTAAAACGTATGTCATTATCCGCAAAGGGTGTGTTATTTATTCCATATACACCGCTTCGGTTAAATAGCAGGTCATTTTTTAAAAAAACATGCCCTGTCGCTGAATCTTCGACAAAGGTGCAACTATAGTTAGCTACACCTGAATTTATCTCGAAGATTTCAGATTCCTTATGCTTCTTTAAGAAATTCTTAGTATTTGAATAATATGGCAAGAAGATTTTTACATCGTGCCCATTTTTTTTTAGATTATTTGAAAGAGCTGTAACCACATCTGCAAGTCCACCTGTCTTTGCAAATGGGATAGCTTCGCTTGAAATCATTAAAATTCTCATAATTGCTTCCCCTAATATTAGAACA
>JAFGXN010000149.1 GCA_016936615.1 Spirochaetales bacterium
AATGTGGTTTGAATGGTTTAAGTCCTGTTGAATTCAGGCTAAAACTATCAGCTTAATTTTGTCCGGAATAATGGGTTCAGTTCACCCTGATCTGTAAAAGAGAGAACACCACGTCCTCCGACCACAGGAGAAACACCATCAATTAACTCTGGAAGATTAAAGTAGTTATATGATAAAAAATTACCAGCCTCATCCTGAACAAATGCAAAAACATAATAATCTATGGTTGGAAGAAAAAAATCTTTTCCAAAGATAGCAGTTGAAACAGAACCAACATTCCTAATTCTATATTTTACTATGAAATCCGAAGCGGAAAGAGACTCATAATCAGAAATCAAATCTCCAGAATCTTCAACATAGGAGATAAAATATTTTAATTCTGAACTAGGACTAACATTATCTGAGGCCTCAACAACAGAAAATGAGACAGTACGCTGGGCTTGTTCAAAGATAATATCAAGATTACTTGCAACAGGAGGAGTTGTATCTGCTAAAGATGTTAGCTCTTTTTCTTCATAAAATGCAACATTCCCAGAAGCATCTCTAACTGCTACTGTAAATTTTAAAATCTCGGAGTGACTCTTTGGTACAAGGTTCTCTATATTATAGAAGCTAATATCCCTATCCCACTTAGTTGAAACCTCAACAAGTGCATGGTTAGCATCAATACTATAGACAAAATACTCAAGCAAAGGCTGCTTTGTCACCAAATCAGTAGCCTTCTCCCAGTTAAGCTCAAACCCTGTTTCGGTCAAGTTTTTTACAGAAAGCAACCCACCGCCACCAGCCACAGGAGCTAAGGTATCAGAGGATATTACAATCTTAATAACCTTCTTACTCTCTTTCCCTCTTGAATCTTTTACAGTATAAGAAAGCTGATACTCACCAGCCACTGAAAGATCTATATTCCCAGACTTAATAATAGAAGAAGAGATATCATTCCCCTCGCTATCAAAGGCCTGCGCAAGCAAAACAGGCAAATCCTGCCCAACTGAAATATTTATAACCTCAACATTTTGTTCATTTAACTTGATATTAATTGTTGGAGCCTCTTTGTCAATCTCTTTACAAGCAAAGACCAACATCAAAGGCAAAAGAATTATTAAAAATTTTCTTAGCATCTAAAACTCCTTACAATTTTCTAACACTATCGTAACATTATACTATAAATGATGAAAAAAGTAAAAAAATATATTGGAGAAAATTGTCTTTTTCATACTATTTTAATTACCGACATAATGGAGATCGGTTATTCCATAGATATAATCACTGCCTACGCCATTTAACAGATCAATTCCAGTTGAAGAATATGTAAAAAGAGAATTATCGTAAGCATTTGCTAACATTATAAAAGGACGATGGATAAAAAGAATATTACCAGCAGAGTCAAGAAGCTCGAAACGGACAACAATATAACCGTAGGTAGAAGTTGGTTCGGCAAGCAAGTTTAATTTTTCTACATTCAATGCTAACTCCCCAGAGGTAACAGAGGATGAGACAGTTGCAGAATCTATCTTCAACCCATAATTGTTCGGATCCATACTCGGATCGTCAGCAGGATATTCGCCAGCCCACCTATCATCTTTTATAAAAAACAACGATAACCTGTAACTTGCAACTTTTGCTAGTTCAATAAGAAGAGTCTCTGAATCAATATCAAAGTAATAGAACCCCTGAGGGGTCATACGAGTTGCTACTTCAGCTAGATCCATATAGACCTTTACCGTAGTTGGCTGATATGAGGGGTAAATCTGCTTAATCTCGCCAGGTAATATAGTAAACTCAGAACTAGCCCAAAAATAATTCTCGCTAGTACTCTTATCTGTAATACTAACATCGTAATAGTATGAGCCATATCCATCAACAATGAAGTTTGAAAAAGGTGATACCGCAATGTCATTGTAATCATATCCAACTGAAAAATCCTGATCATATCCGACATAACAGTTAAACGACAACTCTCTCTCAGCATAGGTCTCAAGCGTCTCTAAAAAAGTCAATTGCTCGCCAGAAAACTGAGATTTTAAAGATGGAAACCTGTCAAAAAATATATTCACAAAAGATCTATTCTTCACAAGAGTAATGTTAATCTCATTGACATGTTCATCCGAGATATAGACCTCAGAACTTCCAGTGTATAAAAGTTGATTATCATTATCAAAAAAATTGAGTAAAATAGTAAATTCTCTATTAGCTGGCAATTCAAACTCAAATCCGCTAGCACTCTCAGCTAAGTCTGCACTGCTCATTTTCAAAATCGTCGTTGAATTCGAGATTACAATCAAATCTACGCGCCCAATTAAATCTATATAAGAGTAAAAATAACTCTCACCATGTGTAGGCGAACCAATTGTCTCACGAGAATTACTAGAAAAAGGTAGCGGAACAAAGACTTTGCTAGTAAAATTATTACCGCAAGAAGAAAACAACAAGGCTACTATAAAAGTCAAATTTTTTACTTTCATAAAATACCCCTTATTTAAGTATCATAAAAAATATCTCAAATGTCAAATTTTATCACGAAAAAATTGTGTAGTTTTTATAGGAAATATGTTATAATTTATTCTAGGAGCTATTATGAAAAATATAAAATATTACACACTATTTATTATGGTGGTCTTTTCTTCTTGTCATATCCGACAAAATTATACACCAGAGAATTATGATTTTTACAAGACATTTGAACACGAGCTGTCAAAGAGTACCGAGGGACAACTACCTGAAAATATAATTCTATTAATTGGCGACGGGATGGGGCTTGCACAGATTGAGCTAAGTTCGCTTGCAGTAAATGGGCTAGAAGAGAAGCTTACAATTGAAAAAATGCCATACACTGGGCTGATGAAGACCCATTCTCTGGGTGGAAAATCTGAATACACCACAGAAGGACAAACAACTGACTCAGCTGCTGCTATTACAGCTATGGCAACTGGCAAAAAAACACTTAAAGGAAGACTTGCGGTTGATAAAGATGGAAACAGTCTTGAATCAATAGCAGATATAGCAAGCGATTTTGGATGGATAACAGGAGTTGTAGCAACAAAATCTATCACAGATGCAACACCTGCTGGATTCTATGCAAAGGCAGAATCAAGAGATAGCCACTACAAAATAGCGGAACAATTGCTAAACTCACCAATAGATATTGCTTTTGGTGGAGGCGCAAAATACTTCGCAGATAAACAAGCATTGATTGAATCTCGGGGGATAAATCTAGTCAAGACAAAACAAGAGTTAGCAAATGCAAACTCCCTACCAGTACTTGGGCTTTTTGCAGATGAAAACTTAAACGAAACAGCACCAGAACCAATAGTCTACGAGATGGCCGACAAGGCAATAGATCTAGCTGATGCGACAGGCAAACCATTTTTCTTAATGATAGAGGGTTCCAAAATCGACACGCATGCTCACCGCGCAAGAACTCACAGGACAATACTCAGCACTCTACACTTTGACATGGCTGTTAAATCTGCGCTTGAGTATGCATACACAAACAAAGATACACTAGTAATTGTACTAGCAGACCACGAGACTGGAGGGCTAATAATCCACAATTACAATGGAGAGATCTCCCACCAATGGACAAGCTTCAGCCATACCAACATGTATGTAAGCGTATTCTCATACGGTCCAGGTGCAGAATCCTTCACAGGACTGTTCGACAATACAGAAGTATTCACAAAGCTAAAAAGCGTAATAAAATAAATGAAAAAAACCTCCATTTAGGAGGCTAAAGAAAGAAGAGTGCTATTCTAAAAAAAGATTAGCACTCTTTTTATATTTTTATTATTTTATCAAATTCTGATATTCAGCAGAGCTTACAACAAAGATTGTTCCGTGCCTAACCCCACGAGGCATCCTCAACTGCTTCGAGCAATCAGCCCAATTTATTAAATCATCCGAAGTTGCAAGACCCATAGAACCAAGAGAATACCTATCATAATAAACAAACCACCTATCAGCAATCTTAATCGCGGAAGGCCCCTCAGCCCAATAGTCTTCATGAATTGGTTCCGAAGGCTGACTCCATGGACCTTCGATTGAATCAGCAAAAACAACTCGAATATTTTTCTCTGCAAACGGTTTCAATGTCTCATTTTTCAAAAACATTACATATTTGTCTCCAACCTTCTGGATATGATTATCAATAACATTAAAGCCAGCATCATAAAAAAGCTTAGTCTCTGAGTATGTAACAAAATCATCAGTCTTTGTAAAATAGATGCGATGGTTGTAATTTGCATCACCAAATCCATCACTCTCAGAAAATCTACCAGGAATAGTTGAAGCCCAAAAGATGTAGTAAAATTTAGATTTTTCATCATAAAAAATCTCAGGCGCCCAGCAATTTAAAACCTTGTTCTCCTTACCCATAACATCTAGCCTGGTCTGCTTATCCCAATTTACCAAATCGGAAGAGTGACTAATCCCAATATCCTGACCATCCCAACCTGTAGTCCAAACCATGTGAAAACGATTATCACGACCACGAATAATACAAGGATCTCTAGTCAACTTATGCTCTCCAACCATAGGTCTTAAAATTGGCTTACCTTTGTTCACCCAAAACCAATTAAGACCATCAAGGCTAGAAAGCAATCTCACACCATCCTGCCCATTTTCAGTAAAACATGAAAACAGATAGACGCTCTGACCATCTTCGGGCATAGGCATAACCCTACCACTATCAAGAGATGTGCAGCCAAACAAAAAAAGCAAAGTAACACTGCAAAGAGTTTTTTTTAACAACATCCACTACTCCTTCAATTTTAAAATATAGATTAATAGTATCTTTGATAGATGATTTGAGCAAGGGAAAAATTATCAATCAATAGCTAACTTAAGCAGTTGAACAAAGACCTCAGGAGTAACCACCCTTACATCTGATTTAAACCTACTTACAACATCTTGAATATCTGACATATCCTTGCTCCATGCATGAACAACGATTAAAGAGTAAGAGTCTGTTGAATAAACATCACGGCTACCACTATTTACACTTGAAACAACAGTGTCATTATCACAACCATCTAGTCCATCCCAAAGCATATAACGAGGAGTAACAACAGGCTTACCAGAAATCCACTTTACAGCCCCTTTGTGCATCGCATGATTTGAGTATTCAAGATAGAAAAGACCCTGTAAATTTTTAAGATCAGCATATTTTTTCCAGAGAAGAATATTTCCAAAAGAGTTAAAATCTATAATCTGAACAATCGATAGATCTAACTTCTTTAAATAATTATCTAAATTCAATAGGTTTGACTGTAAAGAGAATGCTGGATACTTAGATGGGTACATATACCCAGTGCCAGTATATAGAACAAATCCATCATTTTCTGACGAATTTGCATAGAAAAAATCAAGAGCAGAAGGCGCAAGATCATACATACAAGGGGCAACCCCCCACCCCATTGGGAAATTCCCACGGTCAGGAGAACCATACCACCTAGCATCATTCATGTAGCCATTCAAATTCCACTGCAAATTATCCCCATCAGACATGACAAGGCAAACAGTGTGAACATTTTCCTCTAATTTTATCCCAGACAAATCAGGAGAGACACCGTATTCTTCAAAGTTTTCAACTCTATCAGAACTTAAAACAGAGAGATTGTATGCAAAATTTGCAGCAATGTAATGTAGACCGCTACGAGAAGAAGGAGCGACAAAAGTATCTTCACCTTTTTCACCATGCCCCCAGCCCATAACCACGGAATCAGGATACATATTTCTGTAAATCTCAGATCTAAATAAAGGTTTTTCATCAAAAAATACAAAAGCATCTGCAAGAACCGCGTAATCCCTCAGACAATTTCTGATACCAGGATCAAGCTCAACAACTAATTTTTTATTGAAGAATTCCTTATTTGCACGAAAAATATCCTGTTGATTACTTCCACGCAAATCTTCAATAAGCTTCAAACCATACTTTTCAGCCATAGGAATTAAGCCTTCCTCAACGACAAGAGCATTTTTTATACCAGCAAGGGAAAAAGCATTATTAAGCGAACTAGAATCTCCAGATTTCCAGATTAAATAACCTGAAATTGAGTCTTTAAAGAGAGATAAGGCCTCCTCGGCTGAACTAAGCTGCTGAACTACTGTCCCTTTTTCCTTAAAAAAGTCTAATAGATCTAAATATATTCCGTTACCTGGTAGCACATAAATATTTGACTCTGAGGATTTAGCAAGATTCCCTTGCAAAGAGGCAATCAACTCAGATTCTTCCCGACTCATCGAATTTGAATCAATTAAATAGAGCTTTTTTGGAAAAAATTTCGCCTTCGCATAGTAAAAGGAGTCTTCGCTATACGAGAATTTCATAAAATCACATGAACTAGTAGCTGCAAAAATTAAGAAAAAACAAGAAACTAATAATAAATTTTTCATTTTCATAATAACATTGTATAACAAAAGATAACTTTTTATATTAAAAAATAGTTAAAAATATTTTCAACTGCCCTCTAACACTAGTTCAGCACCCTTTAAGATAAACATTCCTGCAAATATGACAATTACTGTCGCACAGGCAAAGATCATTGACTTAAAGACCTTGTCGGAGAATAGGTTCTTGCCCTTAGACAAAAGACCGGAGATGACTGAATACCAGAGTAAGTCACCGCAAATGTGGGCAATAAAGAAGACGATTACCCCAATTACACCAGAATCCATTGCGGATACGATGTAGCCTAGGCCGACTGATGTCCACCAGATTGTGAAATAAGGGTTGGAGACTGAGACGATTGCGCCGGTAAGGATTGTATTGCCAGAACCAATCTTCACATCGCCAGCCTGCGGATCATCAGCACGTGGAATTGTAATTTTTTTCAGGGAAAAAAACATTGAAACTGCCATGTAGAGCATAACTGCTGCGCCAACAAAGGCAACGACGATTGTGAATATCCGGTTAGTCAAAAAAGTACTCGCACCTGAGGCAAGTGCAACCACAACAATAATCTCTGGAATCGCATGTCCAACAACAAGTAACGGCCCCTGCCAGAAGCCTTTCCTAACAGTCAGATCAATAGTCTTGCTGAGTAGCGGTCCAGGCATTACAGCCCCGCTCAATGAGATTCCGAAAGATGCTAAAGCAATCATAAGAAGATTCATAATCACAGATTATGGAATTTTGGGGGGAGTGTCAAGATGGAAGAAGAGGAAGAAAAGAGGCTCACGCGAAGACGCGAAAATCGCGAAGAGGATTAGTTCAGAATGAACTAATCCGTCCGACGAGGGCAGTGCGAGAAAAATAAATACCGAAGAATAAAAGAACATAGATTGAATAATACTGTGCACTGCCAGGAGGACAATCAGGGATTAGTTCGAAGAACTAATCCTTCCTGCCAGGGCAGTGTACTCACTGCTAAGCAGGACAATCAGGCGCGAAGATCTAGAAAATAGGAAAATCATGGACGAAAAATGATTATATTTTGATTTTCTGTAATTTTCGTTTGGCAACATGTAGAGTTATAAAAATTATTGACGAAAATATCATTAGACCAAAGTAAAGTGTAGTCTCAAAAAATGGAAATAGGCCTCCGTTGAGCTGATAAATCTTTGAGACAACTTTACTGGTTGATAATTTTGAAAATGAATAGCTATCAAAGTTTTTTCCAAAATCTATCAAATCAAACTCATCAGTTAGAAATCCTCTGAGTAAGATTTCCCGACCATCGTCAAAGTCAAAATTTCCTATATAAATAGAAGGGACAAAATCTTTTGAATCTTTAATGCCATCAACTGTGGTTACTTTTTTTCCAGAAACATAAATATCTACTAAGAAATATGCAAGAGCATGAATATCAGATGTTGCATTGAATTTCTCTAGCGATACAGGATCCTCAGAAATTTCAATAGAGAATTGAACATCTTCGAAGTCTATAATTTTAGAACCTTCTTCATAAATCCTAACAGTGGAATTATTAGATGAAATTTCTTGAGCCAATTTAAGATAAAATCGCTCTTTTACATATAAAAAACTGAAAGCAACAATCATGCCAAAATTAACAAATATGATGAAATTTATAACTTTATTTTTCATAATCTCAGATTATGGAATTTTGGGGAAAGTGTCAAGATGGGAAAGGAGGAGGAGGAAGAGGAGGATTGAACCGCCCGCTGCGCTAGATGAACGCAGATGAACGCAGATAATATGGGAAAATATGGGAGAGGATTAGGTAGGTATGGTCTATTGCCTAGGGTTTTGTGGTGGTTTACAAACTTTAATTCATGCCTATGGATTTTATTAAAAAATATTTTGGCATGCCTGCGGTCTGAAATCTACCAAAATATTTTAGATACTATACCAGCCACAAATCCCTTCTTCCATCTGATTGTCCTGCTTAGCAGTGAGTACACTGCCCTGGCAGGACGGATTAGTTCATTCTGAACTAATCCCCTGCGTTAATCTGCG
>JAFGXN010000150.1 GCA_016936615.1 Spirochaetales bacterium
AATGTGGTTTGAATGGTTTAAGTCCTGTTGAATTCAGGCTAAAACTATCAGCTTAATTTTGTCCGGAATAATGGGTTCAGTTCACAATCAGGGATTAGTTCGAAGAACTAATCCGTCCGACGAGGGCAGTGCGAGATAAATTAATAACGAAGAAAAAAAGTAAAATAGATTGAATAATGCAGTGCACTGCCAGGAGGACAATCAGGGATTAGTCCAGAAATAGTTTATAAAAATATTTTTACTTGATTTTTTAGGATAAGACTAATATTATAAGTTATGTTTGAAGAAGAGAAAGTGTCTACGAGAAAAAATAAAGACAGTGAAAGAGATTTTTCTTTGGTTGGGAAAATTTGGATAAATAAGGATGGAGAACCAGTTATTACTCCAGGTTTGGTTCGGATTATTAAGGTTGCAGATGAACTTGGATCTCTTTCTGCTGCGACAAAGCATCTTAAAATTAGTTATACAAAGGCGTGGAAAATGGTCGACAGATTGAACAAGTCCTTTGATCTTCCGGTTCTGATTAGTGTTTCAGGCGGTGCTTCGGGTGGTGGAACTAATTTGACCGAATTTGGGCATCAAATGATTGATGAGTATTTGAAATTGAAAGACGAGTTTGATAGATGGGCTAGTGAAAATTTATCAGACTTTTTTAGGTCTCTCAACTGATAGGAATCTTGCAAAAAACGTTTTGCGTGATTTTGTATTTTGATTTTATAATAGAAGAAAGTCATATTGTATTAATAGATAAAAAAATCTTTGCAAGATTCGGAACAGTTGGAGCTAAATTTTGTTGATTTTTCTAAACATGTTGACCTATCTATTCTAAGTGTGTAAAATAGTATATAATTTGACAGGGAGTAGCTATGAAGTATAAAATTTCAATAATTTTGTTTGTTTTTTTCACATTGTTTACATTTTCTTGTAAGGATAATTCTGTAGTAGTTTCTAAGGGGATGGTCGATGCTTCGACTAGTAAGATTTTTCCTGTGTATTATCAGAAGATAATCACTAATGGTAAAGCTATGTTGAAAGAAGCAACTTTAACTGAAGATGGGGTGTTGTTATCAATAAATGTTGTTGGGTATGCTGATCTAAAGAATCTACTAGCAGATCTAAATGTCTATTGCAAACTTGTCTTTGATGAAGAGAAAAAGCTATTATATTTAGGTGAGTTTGTTGCTGATTCTTCTGTAACTAATCTTCATTTCAGATATGAGAAAGCATTTTTGAAAGAATTTCTTGATGAACTTGAACTTAAGGCTAAGGCTTTTCCAGTAGTTGAGCTTAAAAAATCAGAAAATTATCAAGATTTAAAAGGTCTTGTCCCTTCAGCAATAGATTTAAAAGAAGATTCGCTTGTTGTGAAATTTGCAAAGAAGAAATAATATAATTAAATGGGAATGCCATATAAAACTCTGACAGCTGATGTTGTCAGAGTTTTTTTGTAATCGGCAATCGGTTATAACACTTTGTTCGATTGATTTTTTTTATCAAAAAATGCCTGATAGATGTGGTTCTTAGCATGTTTGTCAAGCTGCACAAATTCCCTTAGAATCGGCTTGAACTTGTATCTCATATTTAGAGTCTTGTACGGGCAGTTTATCTCTGCTACTGGCAATTGAAATTCTTTTGTAATTCTGATTATCTCTTTCTCTTCGACTAGGCACATTGGTCGGATAACTGTAATTTTTCCATCAAAAAACTCACTAACTGGCTGCATAGGCTCAAGCCGTCCCCGCAAGACTAGGTTCATCAGCACAGTCTCGGAGAGATCATCAAGGTGGTGGCCTGTCGCAATCAGCCTGTAGCCTTTCTCTGCTGCATAATTGAAGATAATCCGCCGCCGGTTTCGCGAGCATCTGTAGCAGTTAAAATCATCCTTGTAATCCCCCGGAAACATTGATTCCTTGATCGCGGTGTAGGGGATATCTAGTGCTGCACAGAAATTGCGGATATTTTGACTCTGTTCCTCGCTCATCGGGTACTCAGTCCAATCAACCTGAACTGCCTCAAGCTGATAATCTACCGGCAGCCACTTCTTTCGCAAGGCAAGTGCCAGGGCTAAGGCAAGCGAATCCTTGCCAGCTGAGAGTGAAATTATAATCTTATCATTTTCGCCAAACATCTTGTGCTGATTTATTCCTCGACCTGTCTTCTTTATAAATCGCATAAGCCGTGGCGGGACCTTTGCAAAGAGTTCTCGGTATTCTGCTTCTGTCATCTAGTTCTCCATTTTCTTGAAAAGATCAAAAATGTCGTTGTTTGTGATTTTTTTGTTTATAAAAATTTCCTTCAACTCGTCAGAGTAGAAGAAACGGATCTTCTGTAGTGAATCTTGGAACTTCTGAATTACCTGAGCTGAGAAGACATAGTCGGATTGGTCAAGTGGGTAGAAATTCCCATGGTCAAAGAATCTCAGATTGGTTTCAAATGAAATTTTCTCCGGGATATCGATGATAAAGTGGAGAAAATATTGCCCTGCAAGCTCTCTGCCGATCAAGGCTTCAAGCATCTTTGTCTCAAGCGCTAGCTTCTCAGACGGCGATATTTTTTTCGGGAAAACCTTTGCAGAGACCTCGAAATCAGAGCTGAAAAAGTGCCTCTTGCTGATATCATCAATTATCTTGCTGTAGATTGACTCTTGTCGTGTAAGCAAATCTATCAGGGTAAAGTCATCGAGGCGGTAGAGCTGTTCAGGTTCTACAAAGCCGCTTTCAAGTGCGTGAATTAAGACCTTCTTGACAGTTGCAGTAACATTTCGCACAGTCTTGTGCCAGTAGACAGATTTGTACATTAAGTATTTGGAAAAAAGTATATTTTCCACTGCTTGAATGCCTTTCTTGTCGATAGCAAGGCCGTTCTCTGGGTCAGCAACTATTCGGTCAATGATAAAGTCTTTGTCCTGTATGCCGTATGGAACTCCACAGTAAAAAGCATCTCGATTCAGGTAGTCTAATTTATCCGGGTCAAGCACGCCAGAGAGAATCTTCCGGTAGAACACGACTTCCTGATTCTGTGTAGCCTTGCTTGTGTCGATAATCTCGGCTGTAATTCCGGCGTTTCCACCAGCTGCGGCGATAAGCTGATTTATCTCAGTCTCGAGAATAATCTCGCCGCTTAGAACCTCGTGGTCTTTGAGCGGCAGATCTTTGAGCGAGTGAGTGTAGGGAAAGTGACCGATGTCATGGAGGAGGGCCGCATCGAGAAAACTGACCATGCCAGCCTCACTGAGGTCGGGCGAATTGTCCTGTCGGCTGATTGCCTTGAGTATCTGTCGTGCAATCTCGTAGACCCCGAAGCTGTGACCCATACGGGTGTGTGTCGCGCCGGGGTAGGTGTAAAACGTCGGACCAAGCTGCTTGATCCGCGCTGTCTTCTGAAATGGGGCAGAGCCTGCAATTGCAAGAATCTCCTTTGAAAGATAGATATGCTTCCAAAGAGGATCCCGGACAGGCTCTGATAATCTTTTCTCAATATTTGTATATCGTTCTAAATTCCCCATAACAACCTTTTATTTAAAAAAAAATATAATTTTCGTCAAATTAGAAATTGTTCTTAGTGTAGTTAAGTTTTCCACCGCTAAGAAGAATATCAATATCCTTGCCAACAATTTTGTGTACAACTTCAAACTCGAAGCCCTGTGTATTGTTTCGTACAACAATATTCTTGCCTGATTTCACGCTGTTGATTACATCAATCATCTCAACATCATCGCCTTCGTTGATCTTGTCGTAGTCTGCTGGATTAGCAAACTCAAGAGCCATGATTCCGAAGTTGATAAGGTTAGCCTTGTGAATTCGTGCAAAGCTCTTAGCAATGATTGCCTTGATTCCAAGATACATTGGTGCAAGTGCAGCATGTTCACGGCTTGAGCCTTGTCCGTAGTTATCGCCACCGATGATAATTCCCTTTCCAGCTTTTTTCGCTTTGTCGTGGAAGTTAGGATCTATTGCCTCGTAGACATATTTTGAAATCTCAGGAATATTAGATCTGAGTGGAAGAACCTTGCTTCCAGCTGGCATAATATCGTCAGTTGTGATGTTGTCGCCTGCCTTCAAAAGAATCGGAGCTGCAATTGTCTCTGTAATTGCACTTGCCTTAGGGCATTCTTTTATATTTGGACCTTTCTCAACTATTATTTCTTTAGCTGCGTCTTCAGAAAGTGGAGCAACAATCATGTTGTCGTTGATTTTAACAAAAGATGAGTAATCTTTAGTATATGTCTTGAAAACGTCTCGAGGATCAGTGATTACTCCTGTAAGTGCAGAAGCTGCTGCTGTCTCTGGAGAAACAAGGTATACACCTGCATCTGGAGTTCCGCTTCGGCCTTTGAAGTTACGGTTGAAAGTTCTAAGAGTTACACCGCCTGATTTTGGGGCAAAACCCATACCGATACAAGGACCGCAAGCTGATTCAAGGATTCTAGCACCTGCATCGATCAGTTTCTGCATAATTCCAGCTTCAAATGCACTGTAAAGAACCTGCTTAGAACCTGGAGCAATACCAAGAGATACATTTGCTGCTACAGTCTTGCCGTCAAGGATTTCTGAAGCTGCACCAAGGTCGTTGATTGAAGAGTTAGTACAAGATCCAATTCCAACCTGATCGACTGGTAGACCAGCAACCTCTCGCACAGTTACAACCTTGTCCGGCATATGTGGAGTTGCAATCATCGGCTCAACCTTGTTCAAGTCAATCTCTATTACTCTGCTGTATTTTGCATTAGAATCTGCAACAATTTCTGTCCAGTCAGCTTCTCTGTTCTGAAGCTTCAAGAACTCTCTAGTTATATCATCAGAAGGGAAGACACTTGTTGTCGCACCAAGCTCAGCACCCATGTTAGTGATTGTAGCTCTCTGAGTTACATTAAGTGATTTTACACCATCGCCGAAGTATTCATAGATCTTACCGACACCACCTTTTACAGTTTCAATCTGCAAAAGTTTCAATATTACGTCTTTTGCACTGCAAAGTGGCTGAAGTTTACCAGTTAATTTTACACCGATAATTTCAGGATAGCTTAAAGGAAAAGGACCGCCTGCCATTGCAACTGCAACGTCAAGACCACCAGCACCAATTGCTATCATTCCAAGACCACCGCCTGTTGGTGTGTGTGAATCTGAACCGAGAAGAGTCTTTCCTGGCTTTCCGAATCTTTCAAGATGAACTTGATGACAGATTCCATTTCCAGGTCGTGAAAAATATAACCCGTGTTTTGCTGCAATTGTCTGCAAAAATCTATGGTCATCCATATTTCGAAAATCTGATTGCAATGTATTGTGATCAATATAGGATACAGAAACTTCAGTCTTTACTCGTGGAATATCCATGCTTTCAAACTGAAGATATACCATTGTTCCAGTTGCGTCCTGAGTTAATGTCTGGTCGATTTTAATCTCAACTGGAGCGCCTTTTTCTGTTTTTCCTTCTACTAAGTGATTCTTTAAAATTTTTTCTGCTACTGTTAATCCCAAAATAGTACTCCTTTTCAAATATATATCATATATATTATAAAAAAAATGATTTTTTTTCTATGGTAATTTGACATATATTTATACATCTGATAAAACTATATCATGAATGAAAAAAAATATATTATATTTTTGCTGATTATTTTACTATTTTTCTCAGCTTGTAAGAAAAAAGATAATGATGCAGAAGAACAGATTGATCCCTTTTTAAACACAGCTGATATTATCCCTGAGAGTGCTCAAGCTGATGAGTCCTCTCCAGAAAAGAATATTGAAAATACTATAGGTGACCAGGGCACGCAGACTACTGAGAATCCATCTTCCACTGCACCAACTAGGGTAATTGCTGCTGAACAAATAGATAGAAAGGTTATTGGGTATAGAGATGCCTTTGCTACTGATAGAAACAGGCTTTTTACATTTCGTCAGAATTTTAAGCCAATAATTCCTAGCGATTTTGAGATTGGTAGATTAGAGAATTATGAGACTGCTGAGTTTCGAAGAAAAAAAATCCTTAGCAATATTGATGGATTTTTTAAAATTTTTCTAACACCTCTTCCTGAGGATATCTCAAATGCTGAATATTATCTGCTGGATGAGTCATTTATCCATCCTGATTCTCTTAGGATTGTTAGCAGCTCAATGGGTGTCTATATTCCGCAGAGGGTCTTTCCTATCCTATACTACAGGGTTGGTGAGGTTATCTTTACAAATGATGGAAGATTCAAGGTTAATATTAAGATCTACAAGGAGTATACAAGTCTTGCAGGAACTGGTTCTGGTGTTGATAATGCCTCTGTTGTCGGTGAGATCTTTTTTAAAGAGCAGCAAATTGATACTGAGAAGGATTGGTTGATTAGCGAGGTTAATATTGATTTCTTTAAACTCCTTGAACCGCCTAAAAAGAGTACAGAAAAATTTCTCCCTGGCGCTTACCAAAAGTTTTCATGGGAATAATGCTTGTAATATTTAAATTAGGACTATATAATGAATTACGGAATAAAATATGAAGTTATGTATTGAAGCTGGTAGTGTAAGTATAAATTTAAAAAAGAGAAAAACTGAAACACAGATGTTTTTGGATAAGTTATTTGAGAATTTATCTTTTTTTACAAATAATGATATTCAAATCTTAAATGATTTAATCTATCTTGAGTGTGATGTAGCCTTATCAAAGCATGAATTTTTGAATAAGATACAGCGACTTGATAGGTTCCTTCTTGATGCTGAACTTGTTCAAGATCACATTATCTTAATAACTGAGCTAGAGTTTGCAGATGCTAGCGCTGTTGTTAACCAGATAACTGATTTGAACTCGATTTATACCCAGTCAGAGAATTTTAACAGTTTTAAAGATTTTCTATCACAAAAATCGACAGAACTTGTGGGTGGTACAGCTTTTCATCGGGTAAATATTCGAACTGAACTAATCGAAAATAGATCTTCGCTTTTTTTCAGGCTAAAGGAGATTTACAAGTTGATTTCAACCTATTCATTCAAGGATTCCCTTGTATTGTCTATAAAATATGATTTTTTTCTAAGAAAATTTGTTGAGCATATCTATAGCGGCTCGGACATCCGAGAAATTTCTTATGATCAATTGTCAAAATTGAAAAGTGATAGTAGTGAAAATATCATATATCTCTGTAAGCTTGATGATTTTCAGGACGATTTGCCATCAAGATCTTCTAAGAAGATTATATTTTACACAAACAGAATTAAGGATCACTATTTTTCTATCTCCGCAATTGAGGATTTTGAAAAAGATGAGCTACTGTTCATGTATGCCTATATATTGATTTCGCTTGTTTTGCCGTATGATATTGTCGAACAAATTCTCTCAAAGGAGAAGCTTTTTCCTAACTACATGGAATATTTTGATGTGGTTAAGGATTTGGGGCTAGTTGGATTTGACAATGATGCTAATATTGATCTTTTCTTGCAGGATGTAAAATCTCATTATTCAGATTTATGCAAGCTGGTGCAGGATTCATTAGCTGATGAGATCTTTGGAAATTTAGAAAATTTGCATTTTTACAGAAAGCACGAATATTTAATCTTTTATTTTACAAACTATTTTATCGCTTTAGATAAATATTTTTACATTTTACAGATTATTAAAGATAGTTATGAGAATTCATATGAAGTTGATTTTGTAAACTTGATTCTTAATAATTTTTATTCGCTAGCAAAGTACTCAAATGAAAATGAGCGTAAGATTGTTGATGTTGTGCTATTTGTCTCTGAGATGAATAACTCTCTGCGTAATGGGGATGAGGTCGGCGCTACAATCGCTTATGAAAAGCTGAAATCGATTGGAGATTTGGATTTTGATAATATTGGATATTATTCTGAACTTGCTCGGGCTCGCTATGATCTAGCGTATGGACGATATCAAGACTCTATCAATCTTTCGAAGCGAGCACTTTATTTTGCAGAGGAGATTTCGAATTTTGATCTCAAATCTCAGGCTGAATTGTTGCTAGGTGTTGCTAAGTTAGGTCAAAAAGATCTCTCACAAGCCTTGTTGTATTTTGATTATGCACTTAAGGATGCAAAAGAGAGTCGATGCCTGTTTAATATTTTTCATGCTTCATACTACAAAGCTTTGGTTCATTATCTGTTTAGCGATTTTGAGGAGGCTTTAGAGATAATTGATGGGTCATTGGAAGATGGTTTTTTTAAGATGATTTCAAAGGCTGAGATAACCTTTAAGTTTTTAAAAGCTAAGATCTATTTCGAGCTTGGACGTTTTGTAGAGGCTGATATACTTTTTTCTCAAATTTCGGCAAACAGAGATTTAGATTTTCTAGAAAAAGATTTATCGATTGTCTGGTCTTTGCGAGCACAGATCTATAATAAGAAGGATGAGACTGAACGGAGTGTTAAGAAGAAATTAGAGCAGTTAGAGGATATCCCCGATAAGTTTTTGGTTCTTGCTGAGTACTTTTATCTGAGAGGAAAGTTTTCTGAAGCCCTAGATTCGATTGAGAAGGGTTTTGATAAGTATTATGGAGATTATCGAATTAAGTTTTTTCCTGCAAGCTTTCTCTATTTAAAGACTGGATATTTCTTGTATGAGGATAGGGTCTTCAAGAATGAGAGCGGGTTTGCTACCCTTGGTAAGTTTTTTCTATTTTTCAAACGATATCTGCAGACTAAGGTTTTAAAGAAGATAGTAGATCCCCATGAGCTTGATATAAATGTTTCTGAAATTTTAAGCAAAAAATCAGAGAATATAGATCCTTCGAATAGAATTTTTCTCTATCTGGCTTCTGAAGCGATTAGATATTTCGAGAATGAAGATAGCTTGAATAGAATAACTCTATTAAATCGTAGTGATAAATTGCTTAAGGATCTTCTTGCAACAATTAGAACTCCAGAGATTAAGCGAGAATTTTTGCATAATAATCTCTGGAACCAGAAGATTATAGATGAGCTTGCAATTTTGGATCAACAGTAAAATCTTAATTTATTTTTTTCTAAAGATATTGACAAAAAATCATTTATTTGATAATTTCAATCTATAAGGTGGCGTAGCTCAGTTGGTAGAGCATACGGCTCATATCCGTCAGGTCCGGGGTTCAAGTCCCTGCGCCACTATTATACCTGTTTTGCAGTAAGACTTAGCTCCGGTTAAGTATCCCTGCTAAGCAGGTATTTTTTTTTGGAGAAAAAAATGTTTGAGATAGAGTTAAAGGCATGGATCACAGCGCCTGAGAGTTTGAAAGAGCAGTTGATTAGGATTGCGGATTTTGTAAAGAGCTTTAGTAAAAAGGATTACTATTTCTTGATTCCTGGTAAGCAGGATTGGTTCAGGCTTCGAATAGATGGCGGAAAGAATATTGTCACGGTCAAGGATAAAAACCTAGTTGATGGAGTGGAGATAAATAAAGAGGTCGAATACTGTGTAGACAGTCAAGATTCGTTTATTGAGTTTGCGCAAATGATAGGATCTAAGCTGGATATAATCAAGTATAAAAGAGGTGATCTATTTGTCTACAACGGATATAACATTGAGTTGTGTGAGTTAGTCGGACTAGGGTGGTTTGTAGAAATTGAAAAGCTGACTGAGGATTCGAGCAAGATAGACCAGATAAAGCAGGAGTTGCGGGAAATTCTTGCTCTGCTTGGCGTTGGGGAGTCGCAGATTGAGAGCCGTCTTTATATTGATATGTTGAAAGAGAAAAATGAAGATATATAAACTTAGTAATTCAAATAGCAATATAATTTTTGATATTGATTCTACTCTCTATACCAACAGTAAGTATAAAGATTATCAGAATGATTATCTAATTCTCAAACTTGCACATTTTCTGGATAGGGACTTACGTAGTGTAAAGGATGAGGTTGAAAGGGAGATTCGTTATCAGAAGAGTATTGGTGGCAAGAGTTCGCTCGGAAATATCTTTAAGAAGTTCGGGGTCTCTATCAAGCAGAATTGCCTGTGGAGAGATGAGTTTCGGGTTGAAGAATTTCTTGTTTATGACAAAGAGCTTGTTGAAATTATTAGGGCTTTAGCTAGTCGATTCAAGATTGCGGCATTGACAAATAATACTAAAAAAATTGCTGATAAATCTTTAAGCCTGCTTGGCGTTGCAGATTTTTTTTCAGCAGTTACAACACTTGAGACAATCTATGAGTCTAAGCCTTCAAAGAGATTCTTTGATGCTGCATTAGCTTCTATATCAGCATCTTATTCAGATACACTGTTTGTCGGCGATAGATTTGATGTAGATCTCCAAACACCATTAGCTAATAGCGCTGATGCAATATTAGTTAATGGTGTCGAAGATGTCTATAAATTGAAAGATCTACTTCTCGATAACTGAGAATTTGTAGATTGTTGTATGGTTATACTCTTGATTTGGTTCAAGTATTGGGGAAGGAAAATTTGGCCTATTAGGGGCATCTGGAAAATTTTCAGTTTCAAGACAGAATGCACCGTAGGCATCTATTTTGCCGTTCATTGTTGGCTTCTGGTCAAAATGGTTAGCAGTATAAATTTGTATACCAGGCTTTGTTGTAGAGACCTCTACCTTAATCTTAGATTCAGGCGAGAATACCTCTACAGCCTTTCTAAGCCCTTCTCCATTTATTGCAAAACAGTGGTCATAACCGTTAACTGACTTGATATCTTTGCCAATCTCCTTTGCCTTTGTAAAATCAAACCCGGTTCCTTTGACTTCCGCAATCTCCCCTGTCGGAATCAAATTCTCGTCAACTGGAATATAACAATCTGCATTTATCTTCATCACGTGATCAAGAATATCTCCACTACCAGCACCGTTAAGATTCCAGTAAGAGTGATTAGTCATGTTAAAGATTGTTCTTTTGTCTGATTTTGCAGAGTAGTTGATTGTTAGCTGATTCTCATCGTCTAGAATGTATTCAACTTTTGTAGTAACATTACCAGGGTAACCATCCTCGTTGTCAGGGCTAGTATATGTGAATACTACCTTGCAGGATTTATTACATTTTTCAAGCTCAAAATCCCAGATACTTCTGCTAAATCCTTTTTCTCCACCATGCAGGTGGTTAGGTCCATTATTGATTGCTAGTTGGAATTTTTTCCCATCTAATTCAAAACAACCTTTTGCAATTCGATTAGCATATCTTCCTACTGTCTTTCCAATATAAGAATCATCTTCTTCATAATCTGAGAGCTTGTTAAAAGAGAGTATTATATCTTTCTTTTCTCCATCTTTATCTGGAGTTCTGATAGATACTAGAGTTGCGCCATAATTAATCACCGATATAGAAACATTTCTATTATTAGTAAGAGTAATTAGTTCAATATTTTCACCATTATTGGTCTTTCCAAATAAGCTTTTTTCACAAAACATAAAAAAGCCTCCTAACAATTATAAATTTATAAAATGAGCCAACTTGATTATAGTTGATATATATAATATAAAGACAATATAATAAAATTAATAGATTTTTCAAAGGGGATTTTATGAAAAAATTGAAAATATATACTGATGGCGGGTGTAGTGGTAATCCTGGAAAAGGTGCTTGGGCCTATGTTGTCTTGGAAAATGATCAAGTTATTAAAGAGGCTGCTGATGGTGCTGAATATACGACAAATAACAAGATGGAGTTAAGCGCTGTAATAAATGCTTTAAAAGATTGTGAAGCTCTCTACGGCGTTGATTTCGAGGCTGAAATCTATACTGATTCACAATATGTCAAAAACGGTATCACTTCTTGGATTCACAACTGGTTAAAAAATGGTTGGAAGACAGCAAGTAAACAACCAGTTAAGAATGCTGATTTATGGCGTGAGCTAAAATCACTTGACGATAGGTTCAGCCCTAAATGGAATTGGGTTAAGGGGCATGCAGGTAACGAATTTAATGAAAGATGCGACTCCTTGCTAAAGACATATTTTTGATGAAGTGTTTTGTACAAATTGGATAATAATATATTAGAGGGTTTGTACAATGAATATAAAATCTTTTTCGTTAACTAATTCATTTGGTCATATTGTTAGTGTTGAGTGTGACATAACAAGTGGGATTCCTAGTCTTAATATTATCGGGCTTCCCAGAGGTGCAGTCAAAGAGGCAGATAGCCGTGTCAGATCTGGGCTGATAAATTCTGGCTTTTCTCTTCCTGGGAGGCGAGTAGTTATTAACCTTTATCCAGCAGATATTGTTAAGGATGAAAGCCTTTTTGATCTTGCTATAGCTGTGAAGATTCTCGATCAGACATCGCAGATTGATTATGACTCAGCTCAGAGGTGCGAATTTTTCCAGCAGCTTAGTGGTATTATGTTCTTAGGTGAGTTTCATCTTGACGGGCAGATTGGAGGAGTTAATGGCGTTTTAGCTGCAGTTATTGAGGGTGTAAAGCAGGGGATTACTTACTTTGTTGTTCCATCTCAAAATTGTAGTGAGGCTAGCGCTGTCGATGGTGCTATTATCTACGGGGTAGAATCGTTAAATGACCTGAAGGCTTTTTTTCTTGGTGTTAGTAAACCATATTTTAGAAAAGCTAACCACCATGTAGAATATCAGGGAGCTGATTTCTCTGACTGCTATATAAATGATAGAAGTTCGTTTGCCATGGCTGTGCTTGCTGCAGGGCGTCACAATGGGCTGTTTTTTGGTCCTCCTGGGACAGGAAAAAGCATGCTAGCACGACGAATTCCTTCTCTGATGCAATTACTTGATTCCGAGGCAGCTCTTGAGACATCAAAGCTCTATTCTGCTGCAGGTCTACTCAGACATCACGATGGATTGATACGAATTCCACCCTTCAGAGAACCTCATCACAGCAGCTCGATCGAGAGCCTTGTCGGTGGTGGTAGCCTTGCCTCGCCAGGAGATATCTCACTTGCACATAATGGAATACTTTTTCTTGATGAACTTCCTGAGTTCAAACCCTCTGTCATTCAGAGCCTTCGCGAACCAATAGAATCTAAAAAAGTAGTAATTTCGCGGGTAGCATATAAATTAGAGTTACCTGCTGATTTTATGCTAATCGCAACAATGAATTTGTGCCCTTGTGGTAATTATGGGAAGGCTGGCGCAAATTGCATCTGTTCATATTATCAGAAAAGGAGTTACATAAACCGCGTCGGGGGAGCTATCCTAGACCGATTTGATCTTGGTCTCTGCTTAGCTGACGAAGAGTTTGATCTGGAATTTGACCCATCAAAAAATCACAACACGATGAGAGATCTTGCACAACTTGGAATCTCAATTCAGCAAACAAGATTTAAAGATAGCAAGATAAAATATAACAGTCAGTTAGATTTTAACCTAGTCAAGAAGCACTCAATGATCTCCAGCGATAATGAAAGATTCCTAAAGAATGAGACTAAAAAAAATAGTTTTTCGCTACGAAATTTGCTTTCAATCATTAAGATTGCTCGGACAATTGAAGATTTACAAGAAAATAATACTCAAATCTCCCGCGAGAGCCTCGAGTTGGCAGTTGATTTTAAAAAAGCCCTGCTAGATCCGTTAAACTATTATAATTTATTGAAATAGCCTCAAGAATTTAATTTTTTTTGGTTGAGCAATCTTGATTTATTGTCTTTTTGTAGAAATAAGGGTATATTTTTTGTATAGATTAGGTTGGTGAAGTTATGAAATTATATTCTGCAAAAGAGACTTTTTTATATGTTCTATTATCGTTTTTGAGTGCCTCAGTTATTTTTTCGTCAGTTTATATTGTAAATTTGAAAAAAGTAATTGATAGCCAGGAAGAGGGGGCGGTTAAGATCCTCCAGAGGTTAGAAGATGCTGATATTGATTCGTTTATAGATGAGAAAATTTCTCTATTAAACTCTTCGGATCATAAATTTTCAGATAATGAGAAGACAAATATTGAGGTTTATGAAAAATATAACAAGGCGGTTGTTAATATTACCACTGAGGTCTTGTCGTGGAGTTGGTTCATGGATCCAGTTCCTCAGGCAGGGGGGTCTGGCTCAGGCTCTATAATTGACGAGGATGGTTATGTCTTGACAAATACCCATGTTGTGGACAAGGCCTACAAGGTCTTTGTTCGCCTCTACGATGGTTCTGAGTATGAAGGTGAGGTTATCGGTACTGATAAGGAGAATGACTTGGCGGTTGTTAAGTTTAATCCGGGGGAGAAGAAGCTTACTACAATCAAGTTTGGTGATTCTACAAAGCTTCGTGTCGGTGAGAAGGTTCTTGCTATTGGTAATCCCTTTGGCTACGATAGGACCTTGACTACTGGTGTTGTTTCTGGGCTTGGTCGTCCTGTTCGTTCAGGAAAAAATTTAATTATACGGAATATGATTCAGACTGATGCTTCGATAAATCCTGGTAACTCGGGTGGTCCGCTTCTCGATTCGCTGGGGCGTTTGATTGGTATAAATACTATGATTTACACGCCCTCGGGTGGATCTGTGGGGATTGGATTTGCAGTTCCAGTCGATACTGCGAAGCGGGTGATTCCTGACCTGATAGAGTTCGGGATGGTTCGCCGCGGTTGGATTGATATCTCACCTGTTCAGCTTAACGAGTCTATTGCACGCTATGCAGGGCTGGACATAAAATCGGGGATTCTCGTATCAGCAGTGGCTGAGGGGTCTATAGCAGAAAAATCTGGTCTTCGAGGTGGTAACAAGTCTAAGCCAGTCAGATACGGACGTTCTGTAATATATCTAGGTGGTGACATAATAGTTGGAATTGATAATATTCAGGTAACATCATTTTCCGATTTCTTTGCAGCGCTTGAAGACAAAAAGCAAGGAGATTTTGTAACACTTTCTGTTATCCGAGATGGCAAAGAGGTTAAAATCCAGGTAGAACTTATTGAACGACCGGAGAATCTAGTATGGGAGTAGAAAAAATCTTCAAACTTGTCTCAGAGTATGAGCCTGCAGGAGACCAGCCTGTAGCGATTGAGAAATTATACAGTGGGCTTTGTTCTAACTACAAGTATCAGACCCTTCTAGGAGTTACTGGTTCAGGTAAGACCTTTACCATGGCAAAGCTGATTGAGGCTAGCCAGAAGCCTACACTAATAATCTCCCACAACAAGACACTCGCAGCCCAACTATTCCGTGAATTTAAGAATTTTTTCCCAGAAAATGCGGTGGAATACTTTGTCTCATACTATGATTACTACCAGCCAGAGGCCTATGTGCCGTCGCGCGATTTATATATTGAAAAAGACTCATCTATCAACGAAGAGATTGATCGGCTACGCCTCTCTACTACCTCGTCACTGTTGGATAGGAAAGATGTAATTGTTATTGCTACTGTTTCAGGTATCTATGGTCTTGGAAGTCCAAAAAATTTCAAGGAGATGAGGCTTTCTCTTCGCAAAGGCAAGGAGATTGACACCCGTGAGGTTGCAGCTCATCTGCTTAAATTGCAGTATAGTCGAAACGATAATCTGCTTGAGCGTGGAAATTTCAGGATACGCGGAGATGTGCTTGAGATTTTTCCTGCATATATGAAAGAGGCCTATAGGATTGAGCTTGAGTGGGATGAGGTCAAGGCGATAAAGCTGATTGATCCGCTTAACGGGAATACTATCACCGAGATGGATTTCACAGTTGTCTATCCAGCAAAGCACTTTGTGATGCCTGAAGAGGGGATAGAGTCAGCCTTGCAGAAGATAGAAGCTGAGTTGAAGGAGCAATATGATTTTTTCATGTCAAAAGGAAAAATTATCGAGGCTGAGCGAATAAAGACTCGCACTGAGTATGATCTTGAGATGATACGCGAGATGGGTTACTGTAACGGAATTGAGAATTATTCGCGACATTTAGATGGCCGCCAGAAGGGTGAACGTCCGGGGGTGTTGTTAGATTATTTCCCTGATGATTATCTGCTTTTTATTGATGAGTCGCATGTTACAGTCCCGCAGATTGGGGGGATGTACGAGGGTGATAAGGCGCGTAAGCAGAATCTTGTTGATTTCGGATTCCGACTTCCTTCAGCACTTGATAACAGGCCTCTGTATTATTCTGAGTTTGATTCGATGATAAATCAGGTTGTCTTTGTCTCTGCAACTCCGTCGAAGGAGGAGAAGGCAAAATCTATCCAATTTGTCGAGCAGATTATCAGGCCGACTGGGCTAATTGATCCTGAGATTGATATCAGAAAGACGCAGGGGCAGATTGAGGATCTGTACTCTGAGATTCAAACGCGAATTAAGAAGAAAGAACGCGTGCTTGTTACAACTTTGACTAAGAAGATGGCGGAAAATCTCTCTGAGTATCTTGCAAATCTTGGGATAAAGGTCAGATATATGCACTCCGAGATAGACACTATCGAGCGTGTTGAGATTATAAAGCAGCTTCGCCAGGGAAAAATTGATGTCATAGTTGGGATAAATCTTCTGCGTGAAGGTCTGGATATTCCTGAGGTTTCGCTGGTTGCAATTCTTGACGCAGATAAGATTGGATTTCTGCGCTCGGCTACAAGCCTTATTCAGACAATCGGCCGTGCAGCACGAAATTTAAACGGTCGGGTAATCATGTACGCAGATAAATATAGTGATGCAATGAAACAGGCAATAGAGGAGACTGACCGCCGTCGGGAGATCCAGCGCCAGTTCAACATCGACAACAACATTACTCCTCGCTCAATCTCCAAATCTATCGAAGACATCCTTGAACGACAGCATGAAAAGATCGAGAAAGAGGCAGCCACCATCTCCGACATTAAATCCCGCTACAACCTCATGTCCTCAAAAGACAGGAAAAACCTCATCAAAGCACTCGAAATCAAGATGTTTGAACACGCAAAGAACCTCGAATTCGAAGAGGCAGCACTAGTCCGGGATGAGATTGATAGTTTGAAGGGGTTAATGTGATGAGGGGAAGAGACTGTGGCTGCTATAGAGTGATTGGACAGGAGTTTTAAATGAATTATAAAAAATATATTATTTTAGCTATTATTATCTTCTCTTTTTTGGGATGTTATCGTAGTTATGAGAATAAAATGGTTTTTGTTGAAGGTGGCAGTTTCCCTCTTGATTGTGGAAGTGAAATAAAGGAAATAATTGTAAATGATTTTTATATCAGTAAATATGAGTTTACGCAACGGGATTGTAAGAGGCTTTTTGGAGTTTATGGTGTTGCTCCGAGGTTTAGAAAATTCAGCAAGAAATACCCTCTGTTTGATATTAGATTCTTAGATGCAATTGTAACTTGTAATTTTTTAAGTAAGAAAGAAGGTTTTGAAGAGGTTTATTCTTTTGAAGATAGAGGATTGCGTGTTGTGTGTGATTTTAATAAAAATGGATATAGATTGCCTACTGAAGCAGAGTGGATCTATGCGTCGCGCGGGGGGCAAAAGAGTCAAGGATATATCTATGCAGGAAGTGATGATCCAGATGAAGTTGGCTGGTTTGTAGAAAAGTTAGATGGTCGGGAAATATCTACTTTTTTTAAGAGAGTAGGATTGAAAAAACCTAATGAACTAGGTTTATTCGATATGACTGGAAATGTTGCTGAATTAATTTGGGATAGTTCCCGAAATTTGGAGCGAATTTCAACTATTAATCCTACTGGTTCTTTTGATAGGAGTAGAACAAATTTAAAAGGAGGTTCTGTAAGAGTAGAACCATGCAATGATATTACTCGTGAAGGGGGTCCTTCTTTTTTTTGTTCTTTATCGTACGCAGGGATTAGGGTTGTTAGAAGTGGGTCTAAAGATTCTGATGTCGAGCCTCCATTAAATGTTACTGAAATTGATTATTTTATAGAAGGTTCTAATATTCATATAACCTGGAAAGATTCAGTAAGTCCAGATTTTAATCATGTAGAAATATTCAAGGAAGGGTTGTACAATTTTCCTATAAAAATAGATCGTCAAATTGAGTTCTCAGTTATGGATGTCCCGAATTCAGGTAGTTTTTATATACGTTCAGTAGATAACTATGGAAACAAAAGTGAGTATGAAAAGCTAGTTACTGGAGCTGCTTCGATAGATACTAAAGATGAGATGATAAAGATCTCTGGAGGTCGTTTTACTATAAAAGAGAAAAAAGCATATAAAGGAAAATTTGGTATAAATAGGATAGAGGAAGATTACTTTTTAGATCTTGATAATTTTTATATTGGGAAAAACTCAGTAACTCAGGAGGAATTTTATAGATTAATGAAATTTAATCCTTCTGGTGAAGATACTAATTATGGATATTCTTATCCAGTAACCATGATAGATTTCTATGATGCTATTGAGTATTGTAATAGATTGAGTGAAGAAGAGAACCTTGAAAAAGTCTACATTTATTCTGATGGAGGAAAATATTCGAGTGAACTCTTTTGGAACTATCGGATCTTTGTAGATCTTTCAGCAAATGGCTATAGGCTACCAACTTCGGCTGAATGGCTCTATGCTTCGAATAATCAAGCCTCTTTTTTAGAATTGAGCGAATTTGATTCTTATAAATTAAAAGAAGATTCTTCATATATTACAAAATCAGGAATCATAAATATGAGAGATATTTTTAACGAGTTAACCTTTGAAGTTTCAAATATTCAATACGATTGGGAAATTATAAATTATAATTTTAGAGAAATGTCAGATTTTAAAGAAATTAAACCTTTTTGGACAAAATCTTATTCAAGAACGTCTGTATATCTAGGTGACTATTATGAGAATGTCGGGTTTAGGCTTGCTAGACGATGTGAATGATTTAGTTTGCTGCTTTGGAGATTATAGAGATTGATTATTGTTGTTATGGTGAAGAATTTTCTTTTTTCTAGAGTCTTATCATCTTTGAGAACTCTGAGGAGGATAAAAATGAATAAAAAAAATGGATTATCAATTATTGGACGTCTATGCTTTGTTGTAATCTTTTTGTTATCGGCTAAATGTCAGATAGGTGGGGATTTAAAAATGATAACTGTGCCGATTCCTAATGAAGGGGTATTTTTCCCGACCGGAGTCAAGGATGAAGGACAAGGGTATATTGATTACCGTTATGAAGTTGGAGAGACTCCAGTTACGTGGAGATTGTGGAAGCAGGTTTATGATTGGGCTACAGATGATGAAAGAGGTTCCCATCAATATTTTTTTCAAAATGAAGGGTTGATGGGGTCTGAAACGCCAGGTGAAAAGCAAATAAATCGGCGGTTTTTAGGTTTTGAGATGACTGATTTGCATCCTGTAACTTCTGTTTCTTGGAGAGATTGCATCGTGTGGTGTAATGCGATGACTGAGTGGTACAATGAAAGATTTCAAGCAAGTTTAGAGCCTATTTACAGCTATCATGGAGTTATTGTAAGAGATTCAAGAAACAGTAATTCTATAGCATGTGATAATGTTGTAGCTGCTAATAGCAATGGATTTAGATTGCCAACTTTTGATGAGTGGGAGCTAGCTGCTAGATGGCGAACAGACAGCATAAATACAGTCCCAGGCTTTAGCAAGCCCTGGTTCACTAAGGGAAATTCTGCAAGTGGTGCTACTGATAGAGTGGGTTCTTATGCTGAAGAAAAAGTATCTTGGTCGCTACGTTTTCAGACATATCCAGTTGGAAAAAAGAAGCCAAACAGTCTAGGTCTCTATGATATGTCTGGAAATGTGGCTGAGTGGATATTTGCTAGAACTAAAGCTGATCAGCCAAATGTTTGGCATCACTCTGGTAGAGGATTTTATTCTGATGGCTCAAATAAAAATAGGGTCAATTGTATTACTCTTGGAGGAGATCCTTTTGGCGGAATGATAGCTGATTTTTATATCGAAGGTTCTGATTATGTTTGTGATGAAATTGGTTTAAGAATTTTTAGGACTAAAGAGTGAAGATCTTTTATCTTTCACGTGGAAAAGGAAATTAAATATGGGTAAGAAATTTTTATTTGCAATATATTTGTGGTTTGTTGTTATTTCTGTATTATCTGCAGAAAATGTGGTAGGTGAAGAAGTTAAAATGATAAGGATCCCGGTTCCTGAGGAAGGTATCATTTTCCCTGTTGGTGATAATGATAATGGTCGGGTTAGAATAGGTTATATTTATGAGCTGGGAGAGACTCCTGTTACATGGAGATTGTGGAAGGTTGTTTATGATTGGGCAACGAGTGATGAAAGAGGGGCAAACCAGTATTTTTTTGAGAATTTGGGAAGACAGGGAGGAAATTCTGATTTCCAAGCAACGTATCCTGTTGGCACAGATTTACATCCAGTAACGAATTTATCGTGGAGTGACTGTATTGTGTGGTGCAATGCAATGACTGAATGGCATAATGCTATTTCTGGGTCTAAATTACAAGTCGTATATCTTTCTAATGGTTCTATTTTGAGAGATTCAAGGAAAACCAATTCAAAAGCATATGAAAATGCAATTGCATCAGTTGGTGATGGTTTCAGATTGCCAACATCAAATGAATGGGAGCTTGCTGCTAGGTGGCGGACAGATAGTATTAATACAGTTCCTGGATTTAGTAACCCATGGTTTACAAAGGGTGATTCAGCAAGCGGTGCAATTGCAAATGTGGAGGATGATAAAGCTACAGGGCTTGTTTATTGGTTTTATGGAACTTCTATTCCGGTTGAAACTCACCCTGTTGGAACTAAAAAGCCAAACTCTTTAGGGCTCTATGATATGTCGGGTAATGTTTCTGAGCTTACTTTTTCTAGATATATAAATACTGGGATTAAAAGACCTTTGTTTTTCTGTCGTGGTGGAGGTTTTTATTCTGGAAGAGATAATTTGAAAATTGGTAAAAGAGAGTCAACTGTTTCAATTTGGGATCTTGGTTTCCGTATTGCCCGGAGACCTTGTCCTCGTTCGAAATCTTACTATGAGAATATACCCAAGCCCTTGGATGCTTTGAAAAAGTAAGGTTGTGTGTGTTGTAAAAAAACTGTATATCAGCTTATCTTCTCAGCTTCGATCCTCTCTAGTGCCCAATCTGTGTAGCGGCGGATCTTCTTGTCGGGGTCATTCTTCAGCTGCGCCAACAATTGCTCGCCTTTTTCATCTCCCAACTTCTCCAGTGCCTTAATCACTAGCTTACGAACTTCGACATCAGGATCCTGCGCCGCAAGAATCAATCCGCGAAACGCTGACAGGCTCCCCGCTGTAGATAGGATCTTCGCCGCATCACGTCTAACCAGCATATCTTTGTTGCTCAACTTCCTAATTGTGTTCTCAATGGCTCCGGTCGAACTCATTATTTCGACAATATGCTCTTTCAGCGAGAGAATTTCTTCAAGCAATAAATTTTTTAGCGCCTCTTCGCAAGGTATACCCATGAGAACAAAGACCTCTTGAATAATATTTCTTTTTTGCAAATCAGCATCTTTAAAAAATTCAATTAAAAGCTTAATTTCTTCGAGTTTAGTCTTATTTGCCAGTGCATATCTGATTTCATCAAACATCGGATGTTCTTTATCAAGTAAATCTACTAGAATTTCTACTGATTTGAGGTTGCTGCTAACAGCAAGAGCCTCAATCACAGATGATTTTACACAATCAATCTCGTTATCCTTTTTTAAAATTGACTCAAGCTCTGTCACAGCCTGTTGATCTGCTACATAGGCTAGAGCCCCAGCAGTCTTAGCCCTGACCTCATCCACAGGGTCTCTGAGTAGATCATAGATAAGCTTGTAGGACTTAGCAGCCTTATAATCAACTAGCGCCCATGCAGCAGCAGCTCTGACCTCAGGTGAAGAATCGCTAAGTGCTGCCTCAATTGAAGGAATAAATTTTTTCTTCTCGGTTGAGGGAAGGGCAGCAATTAAACTAGCTTTCAGACGCGCATCAGCTGAAGATATAATATTTTCAGCAATTGCGTCAAAATCACTTCCTCCGAACTTTGCAAGCTCTAGTGCAAATTCCTTAGCCTCTTCTAATGGTAAAATGTAGAGGTGCTGCATAATATCTTGCAGATAACACTTGTTTGAAAATTTTCCAAGAATCTGCAAGGCTCTTATTTTAATCAAGTGAGAGTATTTATCCCTATCTGATTTTATAATTTTTAAGATAAGTGGCAGCTCAGTCATGTTTCCAGCTCTAACTATAGCATCCTGAAGCTCAGCGACAAACTGAAAATCTATATCTATGAGCAACTCTTCAAGCACTTCCCTGAAAAAATAGTAATTTCCCTTGTCTATCATTGGAAGCAGAGTCTTAACAAACAGTTCGTTATCTCTGTGTTCCTTTAAATCTTTTCTTAATTCCTCTAAGAGTCTTACATTTGGGCGCGCACATGCAGTTTTTAACAATGTCTTGAGAATTTTATTTCCAGATTTTAGCCCTACTACTGAAAAAATCTGCCGTTTACACTCAACTATCAGCCCAGGATCAGCGAATTTTTCAAGCAGCAGAGCAGTTGCAAGTAGTGTCCCCTGGTTCTGAGATTTAACTGCTTTTTCTAGAAAAGAGTTGATTCCGACCTCACAAGCTTTTTCAAGAATTTTATAATCTCGCTGAAAGCCAGCCTCATCGTCATTTGGAATATTATCAATTAACTCCTGCAATTTCCCGTTTTTTTTCAAGAAGCCAGCAGCATAATATGCAAGTGAATCATCATTTCCCTCTAATATTTTTAATGCTGTAGAGCAGTCTTGTTCAGATTCTTTATCAAAAAGTTCAACTACATGTCTCTTTTTTATAAGCTCGAGTTTCTCGAAGTCGATCTCATGAAGCAACTTGAAATCTTTCTGAATTCGCTTGATAGCAGCCTTGCGAACCTCAAAGACCATATCGTCGGTTAGCAATTTTTTGAGAAACTCATATGTTGATTTTTCATCATCAAAATTAAATTCATTAGCAATTGTCAATCTTACAAATGAGTTAGAATCTTCAGCCATCTCGATTACAGCTCGCCGAGCTAGATCTTCATCGCAGCAAAGAAGAATTTGCACTGCAAAGTATCTTACAGACCAATCGTTATCTCCGGTTAGCTCTCTGATAGTCGTGATCTGGTCTCCAATAACTGATAGAGCTTTTTTTCCATCGAATTTGAACCCAGGCACAGCCTTTGCTGTCATTTGAAGCGCTGAAAAAGGATCATTTTTTGTTAAAAATTCTTTGAAAACTGTAGCAATCTTCTGGTTGTCGAGTGCAATTTTGAAAACTGTATGTAGACCAAGACCTTCACTGTTCTCAAGCAAAAGCCTAGCCAGTTTAGCACTTCTATGCTTAGTTAATTTTTGGCTGGCAAATTCTTCAAGTTCAAAGCTTTCAAAAAGTTGTTTTTTTTCTATGGAGGTAAAAAGCTTCGCAGATCTGATTAGTTGAATCTTTGGAATATTTTTTGAAGAGAGAGATAGA
>JAFGXN010000151.1 GCA_016936615.1 Spirochaetales bacterium
AATATTTTTGTTGTTATCTGCAGAAATGGATATATTAGATTTGCTATTCAAATTTAAAAGTCCTATTATTAATAATGATAGTTAATATTTTTATATCTACAGGTGAGAGGTAAATGAATCAAGCTAGCTATGAAAATGATTTCGATCTTATAATTGCCAATAACCTGCAATTAATAAAAGAGGGGTTGTTCGGAGTGGGGACTGAGATAGAAGTCGAGACAGGAGTTGCATTTGCTCATTTTTTAAATCATGTTGGACTTAACCACAGGAATTATCAACTATTTTTAAAAGCCTTAGAGACTAATAATAAATGGGTTGTTGATGCTTTAGTTGGAAAAAAGGATCCTCGGTTAATTTTTTCATCGATTAGGCCAGATCATGGTTTGTTAGAGAAGTGTTTTCAGCTTCTACAGAACTGGCATCCTCATCAGATCTACGAGAAGGTTTTAATTGCTGTTCTTGGTTATATTGAATATAACTTTCATAATGCAGATGATGGATATAAGTATTATAAGTTGCATATTCAAGATTTGAATAATATTGGGAAATTTTTAGATGAGTCAAAATCTCAATTTGACCCGATAAACGATGAGGTTCTACAGATTTTGGATAGAATAGCTATTTTAGGAGAATATGATGATTCTCCAGAAAAAAGTATAATTTCGAAGCATGCTTTCAATATAAGAATAGCGTTTTTTGATTTTACAAAGGCGTTGACAGATGTAATCCCTGAGGTTCTTATGGTTCGGCTTGATAGAGAGTCAGAAGAGGTTCAGCCTTCGGATAAATTTGCTCAATATCTTGAACATATTGATACGGAAAAGATTAAAAGAAGAAAGGCAGGGTCAAAAAAATGAGTATAAGTTCTGATGATATTTATGCTGCTAGTGAGATTTGCCTCTATCACAAGGCTAGAACGACAAATTCTTATGGTAAACCTGGTGGATTGATAGATTTACGCAATGATAGCCGAAAGCTAGTAATTGTTGGAGATCTTCATGGAAGTATTGAGAATCTAAAGGCAATAGCAGAACATCCAGATATTGAGGATGGTTTAAAAAATAATCAATATCTTTTGGTTATTATTGGGGATGGTATTCATAATGATCAGACAGGCGAGATGCTTGAGATGGCTAGTTCTCTTGAGGTTTTAGAGTATGTCTTTGAGCTTTTTTTTAAATACAAGGAGAATTTTTTCTATATACGAGGAAATCATGACACTTTTGAAGAGCGATTGGCAAAGAGCGGTATCAAGCAGGGATTAGAGTTTAAGAATTATCTACTTGCTAATCGTGGAGAGGAGTATTATGAGGCAACAGATTACTTTTTTGACATGTTACCTATGTATATTATTGGAAAAAACTATGCTATCACCCATGCAGGCCCTATCCGTAATGGCGCAACTCTTCAAGAGATAATTGATATTGATGATAATGAGGATTATTACCGTCAACTTATGTGGAATCGTCTACACGAGTTTAGAGGAACACCTAGTTTGAAAGAGTATGATGAGTCAGATATTCGTAAGATGAATCGGAAGATGGGATTGCCAGAGGATGCATACTTTATAGTTGGTCACAACCCTATGTGGCATACTGGTAATAAGACAGGTGTTTGGGTAGATATTATTGGAATAAAAAATCATATCATTGTTTATACTAATAAAGCTACGTTAGCCCCCTATTTAATTTTAGACAAAAGTGGAGTCACAGTGAATTTTGCAAGATCAAATAAAACGGAGATTTTTTATGGAAGAAGTTAAGAAGACACTGATATCAGTTGTAAATGACAAGGAATTGATTGAATATTTTTATTTAGATTGCAAGAAGGCTGCTGAGGTGGTTGAAAAATTCAAGGCTATAAAACTCTCTCATATCTGTGAAGATCGTGATGTTCCCTTTATGGCAAAGATTCGTGGATATTGTGGTGCTAGGGATCAGGAAGGCAATTTATGGTTGATAAAAGAGGTTGAGTCTAATGAAGAGATTGTTGCCCACCTTATTGAAGAGTTTGCATATTGTCTTGATTTCATGATGGCAACGCTTGCTGCGCCCACAATATTGATACATCAGGATAAAAAATTCTATCGTGCTACAAAGCAGATAAAGAATGCGATGCAGATTGGCAGTTATAATTATCTTGAGTCTCCTTTCAAGAGAATCTTGACAAATGACTTAATAAATAGGTGGCTTTTTTTCGATGAGGATAGAAATCCTAATAATTACCTAGTTATGCATAACTCAAAGAATGTTCCGCTGGTTGTAGTGATTGATTATAACAAGGTGGATTTGCTAAGTAAAACTATGAAGATTAAAGGTAATGAAGACTCGTTTGGTTGGTATCGTAAGGAAAAAACTAGATTTTTAACATTGTTAAAGCCTTCAAACTTCGAAAATTTGTTTATAAATAATTTCGAGAGGCGACTTGATGCAATGATGTCGTTAGATGAAAAAGAGCTGCTAGATTTAGCTAAGATGATTTTAGGTGGAATTGCTGCAGATGCTGATAATATTGCGAATCTTCTGGTTGCAAATATTTTAAAACGACGAGCATATATAAATAATTATTTTAGGAAAATGTTTAAAGAAGGCTCTGTTTCGTATGAGCAGGAGCAGGATGAGCGTTACGCCTCTATGGGGGCAGCTTTTTTGAAATATCATAAAAAGGGTATGTGATGGTTTTAAATGAGGGAGAGATTTTTGCACAGCGATACAAAATACTATCAGTAGTTGAAAGTGGTAGCCTGTGTGATATCTACAATGTTATAGATTTGTATGATTCTCAGGAGAGAAAACTACACTGCTACAGCTGTTTGTTTTCCGATCTCTCAAGAAATCAGCAGAGGTCTATAAAAAAAATGAATCACACTGTGCGAAAATCCTTTTTTAATATTGTGGAATCTCCAGTTACAAGTGGGGTTTACAGAAATCACTTTTATTTAACATATAATAATTATTTTTTTATTGAGAATAAGAGCCCTTTGCCCTGGTTTATAGCCTTGAAGATCTTTATTGAGATGGTAATTGGTCTAATCCCTCTCCATCGCAAGCACTGTTATCTCGGATTTTTGTTACCCGAGAGGATTGTCTTCTGGGATCAGACCTTTCCTCTATCTCATTCACGGTATATTGGCGCTTATGATAGTTGCTTTCTTACAAATGCCAGTGACAGCATTGTAAAGTCTTCTGGATTTATCCATTCTGACTGTTTATATCAAAAGCAGTCGTTAAACGCAGCTCATGATATATTTTCTTTGGGAAGGATTTTTTTCTTTCTTATTACAGGAAAAATTCCATCATTAAATATTGATGATAATCTCTCAGCTATTAAGAAATTAAAAGAGACTCTGCCAAGTTCGGTTTATTATGTGTTAAAGACGTTGAATAAGGCTGATATTAAGTATAAAAATATTATTGATTTGCACAGTGATCTTTCTGAGATTGTTCTGTATTTTCTCAAGGCTAGAATTTCGGGATTTGCTGGATATTGTGATTTTGCAATTAAGCAGTTTGGATGTTCTTCTTGTGATGTAAATTCTTTTTACATCTCGCTTGAAGAGTGTGTTGAACTTCCGAAGGTTAGAGTTACGAATAAAGTTTTATCTTTTTTTTCCAAAAAAGCAGCAGTTCTAAGTGATACTCGAGGAGAGCTAAGCGATTTGCTCGAAGTTGCAGATTTTACTAAGGTCCTAGAAGAAAATCATAGGAAGAAGATGGCCAAGGCTGAATCTCAAAAATCTAAAGAAAAAAAGGTTGAGTCAAATGGTAAGCCTCATATTCAAGTGGAGAAAAATTCTGATCTAGAGACTAACTCTACTAGTGAAGTCTCTTCTGTACCTGATTCTGATAGTGTTGATTATAATCCAAATATCGATTATGAGAAGGAGGCTTTACTTGCTAGCCAGAGAGTAAAGGCTGTAATTGATGCTATGAATGCCCATTACAAGAAAGATAGATCAAAAGAGGCTAAGAAGGCTACTGATTTTTCATATATGAACTTTTATAATATTTCTGATAAGAAGGCAAAAAATTCTATAGATTATATTCGAGGCAGTTTAGAACCAAATCGAAGAAGTTCTGAGGTCTCGGAGGATAGGAGAAAGGCTAGGGATGAAGTCTTGACTATGTTAGAGAAATTTTACTCTCCTGAGACTGAGAAGTTTGAAGATAATCTTGATCCAAGCATATTTGCATATGATTTCTCGAATTTTAAGCAAGAACATCAACATCATGATGCTTTTAGCCCTAATCCAGATACTCTAATATATGATGGAGATTCTTTGCAAAGAGATAATCTTGAGACATCAGCAGTATCACATCAATCTGATCTCTCTGAATCTACGCAGCGGGTAGATCTCGAACAGGTTGATGAAGAGAAACCTGTGAAATCAGCAAAACCTAAAAAATCTAGAACTAAGAAAAAGGTTAGCTATCCAGTTAATGATTTCTATTCAAACCTATCGCGACGTGAATTCGTATCCTTGTTTGTTCGAAGTTTGTTCAGATAAAAATATGTATAAAAAAACCTTTCAGCATTTTACTGAAAGGTTTTAGTCTTTGCTACTTAAGCGGAGCAACTTCTTCCTTCGTATAATCTTCTATCTTTAGAAGATTCTCTGGAATTGCCTCGTCAAGTGATTTTGTTATATCTAAGAATTTTCCTCTAATGTTATTTGCTTGTGTTGAGACAAGTATTATATTAGGATTATCTTCTGGTCTTCCAGGCTGTGTTAATGCAGCAATCTTATCAAGAATTGCTAGAATTGTCTTGTTTACATCATATGTCTGATCTTTTTTCTCATCTAAGTGTTTTCCTAGGTTGTTCACGTCTGTTGCATTTAAATCATACACTCTGTAACCTTCTAGCGGGTTCTTATAGACTTTTTCAAGTAGTCCAAAGATAACAAGTAATGCCTTAGGATAAACTCCACCACGTCTGTGTAGAGCTAATATCTTGAAGCACTCTTTTACAATATAATAATTGGGTTGCACAAGATCAAAAACTTTAGAAGTAGGAGTGTCGCCAATCAGAGCATCAATTACCCAATGATTATTAAATTCAAGGAATTTTAAAAAGATTGGGTAATTATCTGGATTTACACCAACTTTTTTAAGGTAGCTAGCATATGACATTGCACTGCTTACTTGTATTGCTTCCTTGCAACTAAATATATCATGAAGAAAACTTAGCTCGAGATTGTTCAAATCATCCTCTTTCCAACCTGATTCTTCCCATCTTTTCATCTTATTACCCCATTTTATTTGGGGCTGTCTAAAAGATTAGACAGCCTCACTTTCTTATTCTTCGTCTTTCTTTGCTTGCGCAGTGTTAGCCTTTGGAGCTGCCTTTGGTTCTGCTTTCTTCTTAGATTCAGCCTGAGCTAATTCAACTTGTTTTCTTGGATTAACTTCTGGATCTAGGTTTATTTCAGTTTTCAATAAGACATCTGGAATAACATCAACAAGTCTCTTCTTTGAGTCGAAGAAGTTGTTTCTGATATTATGAGCATGTACTGCTAAATCTTCCATTTCTTCATCAATGTTCTGTCCTTCAAGCGCAGATAGCTTGTCAAGGATATCTAAGATACTTCTATTTAGAAGATCATCTTGCCCTTTTTCTTCGATTAGGTGCTTTCCTAAGCTATTCACATCTGCAATTGTTGGTGGATAAATATTATAACCATCAAGTGGTGTGTTGTAAGCTGCTTGAAATACTCCTAAAATAATACCAAGAGTCTTAGAATAGATTTCATCTGGATGATACTTCGCTAAGAAGCTGAAGCATGTAGCTACGATAAAGTAGTTTGGCTGTATTGAACTCATAAAAAGGAATGGATCTCTAGTTCCTAGTAATGAGTCTATTACATGATGATTTCTAACACCTAAAACCTTTAAGAAAATAGGGTAGTTGCTATTTGTTATTCCTATGCTATTAAGGTAACTTGCATAGGTCATTGCAGATTCAACTGCTTCTTCTGTGCGACAGCCCATTAGATTAGTAAGTAGGCTGTGTTCTATTGCAGAGACATCTTCTTTTGTCCATGTCTGCTTTTTTTCAAAAAGTTCTTTCATTTCTTACTCCTTTGTAACTTTTCTAATTATGCAAATACCTTGCTTGGGGCAATTTCTTTTGCGATATAGTCAGATTTAACAAGTAGAACCTGAGGAATAATATCTTCCATCTTCTTTCTCTTGTCAAAGAAGAAAGTTCTAATGCTATTTGCCTGTCTAGCCATTATTTCAATTGCTGGATTTTCTGATGTTCCTGCAAGTGAACCGAGTCTATCAAGAATATCTAACATAACTCTGTTGTTTGGATCATCTTGACCTAGCTCTTTGTTAAGATGTTTTCCTAGATTGTTAACATCGTTTATGCTTGAATTGTAGATCTTATAGCCATCTTTTGGTGAGCTATATGCTGCTTGTAATACTCCAAGAACAATTGCTAGAGTTTTTGGATAGATTCCGCCAGGATGCCAGTTAGTCAACAATTTAAATGCTGATAAAAGCAAATAATTGTTTGGGTGAATTGAACTTAGTAATAGGAATGGATCTTTGTTACCTATTAGAGAGTCTATAACCCAATGGTTCTCAACTTCTAGGAATCTTAAAAACAATGGATAGTTGTCATTGTTTAATCCTGAAATTCTTAGAAACTTTGCATAACTTATAGCAGCTTCGACAGCTTCTATTGTTCTACAACCTATCATTCGTTCAATAATGTTGATCTCAACGTCCATTATTGATTCGCGGCTCCAAGCTTCTTCAATAATTTTACCTTGCTGTTTGTCCATTTTCTCCTCCTAAGACTTTAAACAATTTTTAACCCAAATTGCTAGAGGAAATTACGTTGCCTAGTCGTTGTTCTAGCAATTGTGCTTGAGAATTGTTTGTACTTTTTCCAACTCTCAAATTAAGTGTAGTAAGTCTCTATGCGTAATGCAAATTTTATAAAGAAAAAAAGAGAGAGATTTTATATTTTTGATTGAAAAATTAAGTTTATTTAAGAGATTTTAGGATTTTTATCGATTTTATAGATAAATCTGTGATTTCTTCGGAAGCTTCTAATCTTTTTATTAGCTTTGATATCGATATTTCTGTCATAACAAAGTATGCATACTCTTTGTCGCCTGTCATCTTTGTTATTCCAGTTAGATTGTCATCTGCTAATAAGATTGCTTCAAGATCTTTTGCAAACTCGATTGCTTCTTCTTCTGTTAACTTAATCTCAAGATTTCGCAAAATTTTATCATTGTCGAGCTGTGCTAACTTTCTGCTGATATTCTGAGCAAGGTTTATACGTGCTAGCTCGAGTGCTTTGTCTATTGAATCTTCGCGTGATCGCTCTTTTGCAAATCCAACTCCGTAGAAGGTCTGAGTTAATGGTGGAAGCTTTTTCGCCCAGTATGGCTTTGTCTG
>JAFGXN010000152.1 GCA_016936615.1 Spirochaetales bacterium
CACACTAGAATATTATTTACTTTATATGTAAATTAAAGTAAATTTTTATAATAAATTATATTTTGATGAGGTGGAACTGTGAAATTGAGATTAAAACTTTTGGTAGTGATTACATGTATGTTGTACTGTTTTTCTTGTGATTTGCCATTTGGGCTAGATAAGCAGATTAGGTTTAAATTTTTTGATGATCATTCTGGTCCTAATACAGATAGTGTTGAAGGAAATTTTCGATATGAAACAACAAAAATCATAAAATTTAATGTAGAATATTTTGAAGGAGTTAAATCAGCTTATTTTGTAGCAAATATCAAGTCAAGTAATGAAAATACAAAATGTTATCTTGATTTGTATAATGTTACAGATAATGAAGTTATTACGACAATAGAGACCTCTAATATCGAATATGTAACAATTGAAAGTAATGATATAATTAGTCTTCTTCCAGATTCAGAAAAAGACCTAGATTTAAGAATTCGATCAGAAGATGAAGGAGTTTATGTCTTTTGTAATTCGGCATATTTGTTTCTTTATAGATGAAGTTAATTTTGTCTTTTTGAAAAATCGAAAAAAATGGTTGAAGATTGTCTAAAAAGATAACGATATAATAAAGAAGCTGCACCAGTCAAACCTGTTGTCACGGTTATTGCGAAGAAGAACCCCGCAAACCCTATGGGCGGTTTGCAGGTGATCCTAGTTGTTGACTTCTGTGATATTTGGCTTGTTTTTTTAGGTATGAAAATAGCCGGGGAATCCCCGGCTATGATTGGTTTTAGCTGTTTTGCCAGTTTTGAAATACCATCATGACATGCTCTTTTTCGATTTGAGTAGAGTTAAGGGAGTAGATTTTGATCATTGATTGTCAGGCGATGCTTGAGATTAAGAGAATCTGGCCTTTTGAGTAGTCGTGGATTAATTTTTTTTCGTTTTAGGTAAAAATTGATGGGGAGTTACCGACTGAGAGGATTCGAGATTCTATAACTGTTGCTTAAGAGTTTTTCCATAGAAAAACTTCCTATCCCCCTCAATCGGCTCGTCATTTGCTTTGTTTATAATGTGCAGAAGTAGTGCCTCCGGCGATCAAGTATAGCTTTCTAGTATCTTTTTGCTTTAACGCAATAGTTTAAGCAAACAAAGGAGTAAACATGGAATTTTCTATTGTAACACCAACCTTGTTATTTTCAGCAATCAGCCTTTTGCTACTTGCATATACAAACCGATTTCTAGCAGTAGCAAGTTTGACCCGACAATTTATAAAACTTTACGAGAGCAATAAAGATGAAAATGAGCTAAAACAAATAAGCCATTTTAAGATAAGACTTCAATTAATAAAATATACACAAGTATTTGGAGTGCTAAGTTTTATCATGTGCATTATTTGCATGTTTTTGACAATGATTAACCAGATTCTCGTCGCTGAGTTTGTTTTCGGATTCAGCCTACTGTTTATGATGACATCATTAATAATATCCTTAGTTGAGATACTTATTTCAATTAAAGGGCTAAATATCGAATTAGAAAAAATTACCCACTAAGAAGCTTGTTCAAATTCTCCACAGCATACTTCTCTAATCATGAAGAATAGCCAGAAAGCTGCGTCCCTTTATATTTTTCTGATCTAGCACTTTGAAAGCCCTCTCGGCAACCTCACGCCTGACCGCGACAAAGGTTATAAAATCCATGCGGTCAATTTTTCCGATATCGCTCCCATCGATTCCACCCTCCGCAGTCAAAGCACCTAGAATATCACCAGCACTAATCTTGTTCTTTCGCCCGCCATTGATCGACAAAGTTATCATAGAAGGGTTGAGAGAGGCTTGCGACGTAGCAGAATCAAAGTTTTTATCTAAAATCGGCTCTTCAACAGCATAATTGCTCTTAGAAAACTCATTTATCTCTTTTACCCTAAAATCCTCACCCGGCTTCACCATCGAAACAGCCAAACCCTCTTTGCCCGCTCTTCCAGTCCTTCCAATCCGGTGGACATAAGTCTCAGTTTCAAAAGGCAAATCATAATTGATAACAAGCGCCAAATCATCAATATCAAGACCCCGCGCAGCAACATCAGTGGCAATAAGAACCTTGCTACTTTTATTCGAAAATCTGATAATAGCCTCAGTCCTCTCCTTCGAGTCAAGATCCCCATGCAGCGCCAAGCTGTGCACACCCCTTTTATTAAGTTCACTCGCTACACGACGGCAACAATCCTTAGTATTGCAGAATATAATAGTAGATTCAGGCGCATATTTAATCAGCAAATCAATAACAAGATCACATTTTTCCCCAGAATTAACCGCATAAAATTTTTGAACAATAACCGAAGCCTTATGCTGAGTCTCAACCGTCACCATTTTGGGATTTTTCATAACACTACTGCTGAGCGCCAGAATCTCATCAGGAAAAGTAGCAGAAAAGCAAAGCGTCTGCCGCTGCGCCGGCGCAAACCTCAGAATCGCCTTAATCTGATCAACAAACCCCATATCCAGCATCCGGTCAGCCTCATCCAGCACAACACTCTTCACCTCACATAGATCCAGATTCTCCCGCTCCAGATGCTTCAGCACCCTACCAGGCGTACCGACCACAATATGAGCCTGGTGACTCAAAGAAAGCACCTGCTTATGCATCGGAAGCCCACCCGTGATTTTAACAATCTTAATATTATGCCGGAAACGCGCAATCCGCCGCAGCTCGCCAGCAACCTGCTCCGCCAACTCATGAGTCGGACAAAGCACCAGCGATTGCACCCTGAACCTCTCCACATCAAGATTCTCCAGAATCCCAATCCCAAAAGCAGCAGTCTTGCCACTACCAGTCTTCGCCCGCGCAAGAACATCACGCCCATCAAGAATAAAAGGAATACTCTCCTCCTGAACCGGCGTCATAATTTTATAATTTAAATCATCAAGATTTTTCAGCATATCCCCAGAAATCGAAAGATCAGTAAAACTATTCATTTAAAGAAAATAACACATTATCACCTAATAAACAAGAACAGACACAAAAAACAAATTCCCAAGGAAACTTTTATATTTCAGGGCGTCCGCGGGCTTTCCGTGACTCCGCTACCGCTCCGGCCGCTACGCGGCTGCTGCGCATCACTCCAATCCCTGACGCAGGAGGATTTGTTGGGCAGTGTTTTTGACTGTTTTTTTATCGTCTTGACTTAAAATTGAAAAGACAGTTATAATTAAGATGAGGTATTAATATGACGAAGATTAAAGAAATTCCTTATGGAGCTGGTGACTTCGAATCAGTTCAGTCTATGGGAGATTATTATGTCGATAAGACTATGTATATTCCATTGTTAGAGAAAATTCGCTTTGCTTTTTTGATTCGACCTCGCAGATTTGGGAAGACGCTTTTTATCTCAATGCTTGAGAGTTATTACGATATAAAAAAAAGAGATCGCTTTGACGAATTATTTCACGATACCTGGATATTGCAAAATCCGACAGCGGAGCAAGGGAAGTATTTAATCCTTTCGTTTAATTTTTCCGAGGTCTTGAAAGACAAAGATAAGGTTCAGGATGATTTTAATAATTATTGCAATACCTGCATAGATGCATTTTTAGAGAAGTATGAAGAGCATTTTTCTGCTAATATTATTGAAAGAATCAATTCTGTGGAGACTGCTCATGAAAAAATTTATACTCTATCGAAAAGTATAAGAGATAGTGGTGTTAAAATTTTTCTAATGATAGACGAATACGATAATTTTGC
>JAFGXN010000153.1 GCA_016936615.1 Spirochaetales bacterium
ATTCTCGCCATACCAGATCTCTACACTCTCACCTGACACAGAATCTGCCCAGGTTACCACAATCTGCGAGTCTGCACCCTTCGCAACCAAATCCTGCACATCAGCCACTTCACCACCACATCCAGCTAGAATCAATGCTAAAATAAAAGAGATGATTCCCAAGCCTCTAAGATTTTTTCTGCTCACTTTTTCCTTCACAATAAGCTCCTTACTCAATAATTTTTGGCCAAATCGGCAATATCTTTTCTGTTAAAGTAATTCTTGGCGCAACAGGCGTTCCTGTCTTGTCTAAGAGAACAACTTCCAATTTTATAACCTTTTTCTCTACTGCTTCTGGATTTGAATGATCATAATCAATCACAAACTCCTGGCGAAAGCTATTTTCTGCAAAATTAACAATATTCCCAGAAAAATCCCCATCAGAACCAACAGACCAAGTCAGACTAAGCTGTTCTTTTAGTAAAAAAGGGATAGTTCCAGGCTTGATTTGAAGAAAAAAGGTATCGCCACCTCGGATTTTGAACGTAGAATTTTCCAAAAGAACACTGCTATCTTCCCAGATCTCCTCATCAATCGACCACTCAAACTCAAGATTGTCAAAATCTATAACATATATTTTTCGTATCTTCTCAGAGATATTTCCCATAGGATCTACTGCTGAGTATTTTACAGAATATTCCCCTTCTGCATTTATATCGATATCACTATAATCGATAGTTAATGTTCCAGAACAATCTCCATAATTGTCATCAGCGACAGAATCAGCACCTCTCTCAAACAAAGAAAAATCAAAAGTCTCTGCCTTATAAAGAATTTGCTCCATTCTGCCTGCAGCAATCTCTGCTAATGCAATGTTTGGACCCTGAGTATCTACAACAATAACAGCTGTAGCAGAATCTCCCCAACGACCAAAGATATCCTGAGACTGAACCTTAACAACATGTGCGCCATCAGCTAAAGCTGCAGAAGGAAGGCAAGATTTATTCTCGACAACCTGCCAATCAATCCCATTATTAAAACTGCATCTATATCTCTGAATCCCTTCCTGGGAAAAAGGCTCCCACGATACTGTTGGTCTTGAATTTATAACCAAAGACTTTTCTTCATCGTCAAAAACAACAGAAAGCAATGGTGCAGCTGGTGGTGTTAAAGAAACAACAATCTTTTGCTCAGTAACAGGAGACCAATTCCCGAATAAATCTTTTTCTTGCAAATATAGAGAATATTCGCCATCTTCAAGAGGTAAATCAGGAACATAAGATGTCGCAGAGCTCTCTATCGCATCTTTTTCAATATCAGAATCTTCAAATTTATATCTAAATTGTCCAATACCAGAGCTTCCCTCACTTGTCTCCCATCTCCACTCAGGAGTTCGACTATCCAAAGACCTATTAGATGAGAGAAAAACAGGAGGCAATAAAGGCAGTACATCTATACAATATCCTTCTAAATTAAACAGATATATTGAATTATCAGAATCATCACTAGTAATTGAAATCTCACCAAGATGCAGACCAAGCTTTCGTGGTGAAAAGTTAACCTCAACAAAGAAAAACTCATTTTTTTCCAATGTAATTGGCAAAGAGATATTATCCCCATTTGAATCTAGATACGAACAAGAGTATGAAAAAGAAGAAGAGAGAACAGAATCGACAAGCAAAGATCTATCCCCAAGATTCTTGACAGTAAAAACCCTCTTTGAAGAAGAATCAATAGGAACTGCTGAAAAGAGCTCCAAGTCATACATCTCAACAAGAAGATTATCCTCATCAAATGCCCTAACACGTGAAGAATCAGGCATAATTCCATAACCTTTTAAATTTAAGGTAAAAAGCTTCCCACCATTATATCTAATCAACAAGAAGTTTGACAAATTCCCCCAAGACAATGGCTTAAAGCTTGCAGAGAAATTGTAGGTATTCCCATTCCTAAGAGTTAGAGGAAGCGAAACTCCACTGATTGCCAGAGGAAAAGAGTTAGAAATCTCTTCTATTACTAAATCTTCGATTCCATTATTCTTTATCTCAAAATTGACAACTTCGCCCTGATCTCCAACAACAACATCTGAAAAAGTATAAGAAGAATTATTTTTCAGATTTTGATTGTTTACAGAAAAAGAGAGAACCGCACTTGAGCTCAAAGTTCCAAGCCCCCTCATTCCAATCTCAACAAGGCCGTTACTAGTATACAAGAGCAACGAATCATTATAGTATAATTCTGAATCTGGAGCAAAGACCACCTCAGTCAAGAATGTCTCACCAAAGAACAAGACCTTATTAGAGATATCCTCGCTCAAGGAGAATGCTCTATTTGAAAACGCATAGTTATAAATTGTAACACGTTCTAAGTTTTTAGAGATATTCTCAACTGTCAAAGAAAACTTAGAAGAGCTACCAACTGAGACCTCTTGAAAAGAGTAAAAAGCATCATCAAAGTTTACTAACTTTAATCCAGTATTATTTCTTCCGCCTATCAAATTCGCTGGATCTGCAGAAATCTTAAGAGTCTGAACAAACTCATCTTTTCCTATTAAAAATTTGATAGTAAGCTCAGCCTCACGCGCCCCCTCGCTTTCAGGAAGAATTCGAACAAGAACAGGAAATCTAACCTTCGACTTAATCTCCACAGGTAAGGTTAATTCTTCACCACTCTTCCCTAAAATTTCAAACTCTTCACTAGACGTTTCAATCGAAAGAAGAGTCAAAGACTTCCCAGCTAATTTATTCTCAAGAAAAATATATTTTATATCGCTGTATGAGCCTACACTATTTGCGAACTTAAGCGTTTTTTCATCTTCTGGCTGGTTCAAGACCTCAGACTCAGAGAAAACCGAGAGAAAGTCATAAGCAATTTTATCTTTGTTCATATCGCAAGAAAATGCAAAGAAACAAAGTGTAAAAAAGAGTCCAATTTTCCATGTCGTATTTATTCTATTTTTTTTCATTTTCTCCCCTTATTCCACATTGATTTCCAAATCAAAAGTTGCTGCAACTCCCCAGCGGAAATAGATATCCTGAGCCTGAATCAAGACATAATAATTTCCATTCGGAAGGCTTGGAATCTCGATATAGCTATTTGATGTCTCAACATAACTACTCCCCCCATCAAAACTAATTCGATATCTGTAGACTTTTCCTTCACTTGAATTTGTAAACCAAGAGATCTTAGAATCATTTTGTCTAACTAAATAGGTATTTCCACTCTTTTCAGAATTCTCAACAATGAACAGAGGTGCGGATGGCTTATTGAAGGCTACAGTAACTGAGTGTGATTTTACTTTTGACCAGTTATCCCACAAATCTTTTTCCTGAATATACAAAGTGTAGACCCCATCTTCCATCAAATAATCAGGGCTAAAGCTTCTTTCCGAAGTCTCAACAGAACCGACCTCTAGGTTTGAATCATTTAATTTGTACCGGTATATCCCTATTCCTGCACTACTAAAATTCGTCGACCACTCCCAAATTGGTTGCCGAGTATCAAGAAACAAGCGATCAGAGACAAAGACAGGAGGCAAAATCGGATTTTCTACAACACAAGAGCTTGCTAAATCTATCCCAACTACACCATTCCCATCGCTGTTTGAAAAAATCTCAACAATTCCGCTGTATAATCCTTCATACTCAGGATAAAACTTGAATTCTAACTCAAGAAAAGAGTTTGCAGCGATCGAAAATGGAAAAGAACTAATTCCTTCAATTGAAAAAACATCATAATCAAACGAAATAGCATCGATTAGCAGGGAAGAATCTCCAAGATTACGAAAAACCACACTTCTTTTGGAGATGTAATTTCGCTGTGTCGCTGGAATGAAGAACTCATTATCTACATCGATCAAAGAGCCATCAAGATTGAACAGGGCTAGCTTTGCCTTCCCTGACTCTAACCCCTCGCCCTTCACAGTTAATGAAAAAAACTTATTTCCATCATAATTTATATTCAAGGGTCCAGAAAAGAGTGCTTTAGAAGAAGGCGCAAACCTTACATCAAACATATATGTCTGCCCATACGACAGAGTAAAAGGCAGATCATCTGCTGATATCTGTAAAGGAAGATCAGTAGAGATCTCATTTATAACCAGCTCCTTTGTTCCCATATTTGTAATCGAAAAGATCTCAGAAGAACCAACTGAGCCCACAACTTGATCGAGAAAATAGAACTCAGAATCCAAATTCATTTTCTTTTCCTTATGCTTCAAGACAAAGACAGAGGTGCTTGATAAATGGCCTTCCCCTTTTAAGAAAAAGTCGAATTCTCCTCGCGAAGTGTAGAAGGTAACAGAAGTTTCTACCTCTCCAATCTGCTGAGGAGAGAAAACAACTGAGAGGTCAAAACTTTTTCCATATTCAAGCTCTGAATAGTTATCAAAACCAGTAACAACAAACTGAGAATCTCCAACCACTGCCTGATAAATTGTTATAACCTGCGAATCCTTTGAGACATTAGATAATACCAACGGAAAAGTCTTCTCGTCTCCGACTAAAACAGTTGAAAAATCGTAAGTTGATACATTTTTTCCATACAATTCAACTCCAGTATTTCTAAGCCCTCCGTAAACTATTCCACTAACACCTTTTAACTCAACTTCAGAAGAATATAAGGTCTTCAGATCTATTCCACGAAAAAAATTAATTTTCATACTACCAATAAGCTCTCCTCCGAGAGATGGATTATATGAAACAAACAGATCTAAATAACTATTTTTTTCCAACACTACAGGAAAGATTAACTCAGCTCCATCTTCATCTTTGACTGAAAAGTCAGGATAAGAAAGGGAAATTGAATCCACAGTCAATCTTTGTGAGGCTAAATTCTCAAGTCGAAACGATTGTTGGCTAGATGTTTCAGCATCCTCGCAATTTAGGATAATTGGAAGAATATTTGTGGGACTGTTATAGTGAACATTACCTTTTGAGACCTTTAAAAGATCAAAGCTCTCGAAAGTCTTTTTTCCAAGATCCTTATCGCAAGAAAAAAACATAACCATTATAATAAAGAAAAGCAGACTCTTTCTCATAAATTCTCCTTTTTTGGATAATCGATAGGAACAATAGAGACAGAATCAATCCATGCATGGAATCCCCAGTCATTACCATATCCGTCTTTATAAAAATCTAGATTTATATATCCATCCCTATCTGGTGTGAACACAATATTTACAGGACAATAAGTCTCTGCAGGATGTTGTATAGTATGAAAATCATATGAAAGGGTAGCTGGCGCACCATTAAGACGCATTCCTTCGGTGGCAGGAACAACTTGAAATTTTATTTGAGAATTCTGACCTCCTCCAGTAAGCGCATATCTAGCTCTTGCTGAGAGCCTATAGGTAACATCCTTCTTCACCACTATTCCATCCTGTTTCAAACTTCCCTGAGCTCTTCTGTAATATTTTGCTCCTTGAAAAAGGACATTGTACATCGTAATATTGAGAACATATCCAATCTCTTTTAAATTCACACGATCAATTCTTGTCTCTGGCGTTGATAAATACGCTCCAACTATCCAAGCAGCACCAATCCCATCATAAGTAGCGCTATAATAACTATCGCCATCTACACCAATCCCACAGTACGGAGTAGAGTATCCTGCTCTAGTGGTGGTCTGGGGTGCTCCATCAATCGAGATTGGGCCATCCCAGCTATCTTCAAAATTCTCCACACCAAACAAGACATTAGACAAGACAGTACCAACATCATCGATTGTAACTAATGAGTAGTGATTTAAGACTCTCATATCCCAGTACCAGCCCTCGTAGGTTGAAGTTGCCTCATTTACCCTTCCAACATCTGGAATAAAATCTTCAAAACTTCCATTTACAAGATTTGGAACAGGAGGTGGCAAAATATTAACATTTCTTCTAACAAGAAAAGATCTATTTCCAGATCTATCAACAGCATAGAAGCTAGTCGAATATGAACCAGCCCTTCTAGTATCAATCTCAGATCGTGAATTACCCTGAACCACTAGGATACAACCCTCATCATTGTCTACAAATGTTGGATCTTCAAGAATTTCCAACATATCAGCTGCAAAAACCAGATTCTGAGTCTTAGTAGTGATCTGAGAGACAACCCCACCATCAAAGCTAAGAACAGGAAGAATAGTATCAACAACTAAAACAGTCCGTACCGCCTCGGCTAGATTTCCAATAGAATCTTGGCTTTTGTAAACTACGTGATATAATCCTGGATTTTTTTCCATGAAAGAAATGGAGACATCTGGTAGAACAACTTGAGACTCTTCCATTTTGTTTATAGAAATTTCGACTGGACAAGGCACTCCTTGGTCAATAGCATTTGCCCCCTCTTCGACATAGACCCCTACACCAAGTTCAAAACTCTTTGCCAAACTGCCTATAATTGTAATCTCAGGAGGAGTCGCATCAAAGACAACCCTCACAAAACGTGTCTGGTGTGCCACAACCTCCCCTTCTTCCTCAACCTTGTAGACAAGCTGCTGAATCAGCCCGAGGGAGGACTCATCTGTAATTATCGAAGAGTAATCCACAACAACCTTAGCAGTTATATCTCCATGACTTTTATCCAAAGCAGAGTACCCAGGGTCTAATTTCTGAATATTTAAAGCAGTAGAAAAAATCTCAATATTGAAAGGGGCGTTCTCTTTCTGACCCAGACCTTTTAATAAAATTATTGGTTGTTCAGGAAGGGACACAATTACCCTGCGGTAAGCAGAACAAGAATATCCATATTTATCTTTCAAAGAGTATTTGCACAGGTATGAACCTGGCCTTGTAGTATCAACAACATTCAGAGAATTCCAAATAACATCCCCAGAGGCATCGTCACCCTTTACATCAAAAGCAGTAAAACCAGGCTCTAAAAATCTTTGCCCTACTGCAAGATAAATAACAGCATCACCTTCTAACTCAATTCTAGAAGACAACTCGCGAATTATTACGCGACGGGAGACTGGCTCAGAAGCCACACCAAACCTATTATAGACTACATATGAAATATCATATACTCCGGGCTTATCAGTTGTGAAATTTCCACCTTTTACAACAACTCGAGAAGAGATATCTCCATCTAAGTTATCTAGAGCAAGATATCCTGGCTCCACAAAGTCAGAACCTGGGCTCAGCACA
>JAFGXN010000154.1 GCA_016936615.1 Spirochaetales bacterium
AAAAATTAAAACATCTATTCAAAAGAAACAGCCAGCACAAGAACGCACTGGCTGTTATACTCTATCGATACAACGGAAAATATTCAGACTCGATTCGCCCATTTTTGAATATATCCCGAACCCTTTTGCGGATATTCCCCATACCAGGTCTTAGTGCGATATTTTTCTTTTCTTGAGGATCGTTTTTTAAATCATAGATCTGCAATCTTCCAAATCGTCCAATCTTGACAGCCTTGTAATCTCCGAGAACTACAGCCTGCATCCTCCTGTTGTGCTCCCAATACAGATAATCATGCTGCTGTTGATTCTTCGAATCACCCCTCAGCTCCGGCAGATAAGAGATACTATCAATCCCTGTAAGATTCTCAACTCCAGCAATCTCGCAGGCTGTAGCAAAGAAATCCCAGTGGGCAGAGAGATGCGAGCTCTCACTTCCAGCTGCTATAACCCCAGGCCAACTTGCAATAAACGGAACAGCAAGCCCTCCCTCGTAGACACTCCCTTTATAATCGCGATTATCACCATTACTCATAAAAAAGTCAGTATCAGCACCACCAATATCAAAAGTAGCCCCATTATCTGAAGTAAAAACAATCAAAGTATTCTCATATATGCCTTTTTCCTTCAGGATAGCTATCAAACGACCGAGATCATCATCAACCCTCTTAATCATAGCAGCATATGCAGAACGGGGATATTGCTGCGGAAGATAACCTTTATTTCCTAAATATGGTGTTTCAACAAAGGCTCCCCTGTAGAAGTTAACCTCCTCCACAGGAATCTGCAATCCCAGATGAGGTAACGGAGTTGCATAATAAAGGAAAAAAGGTGAATCCACTTTGCGAAGATAATCTTCTGCCTTCTGAATTATAAGCTCACCTGAAAAATCCTTCCCAATATACTTTGAATATGAGAGAGAATCATTTGGATCAAGCTGAGATTCTAATCGCTGATGAGCAATATTAAACTCATTATCCAAGACAATTTGCTTCTCATTCTCCCAGAGATGACTTGGATAGTAGCTATGCGCTTGGCGTTGACAAAGATACCCATACCAGTAATCAAATCCCTTCCTATTTGGATGCCCCTCACTATTAGGTGCACCAAGCCCCCACTTACCAAAGGCTGCGGTCGAATAACCAACACCCTTCAGTCGGCTAGCAATTGTAATCTCAGAATCAGGTAAAGATAACTGCCCTTCTGGTTCAATTTCATAATTATCCCGAATAAATCCATGACCTGTATGCTTACCTGTCAACAAAGAACACCTCGACGGCGCGGAGACTGGTGCACCAGCATAGTGGCGAGTGAATAACATCCCATCACTTGCTAATTTGTCGACATTTGGCGTCTTAATCATTTTTTGACCATAACATCCAAAATCAAACTTACCAGCATCATCAGCTAGAAAAAAAATTATATTTGGCTTTCCACTCTCAGGTTTTACAGAAATATTTTCATCAACAGCAAAGCTGTGAACCGCTGCACCTAAAGAGAGTCCGGAAAGCAAAATCTTTTTACTAAATTGCATAATAAACCTCTTTATTTTTTATAAAATATTATAACATACTATTCACTTTTTTAAAAAATATTTTTACCTTATATAATATCGTTTTTATTATAGAGGAAAATATGAATTTTTTTATCACATGGATACTACCGCCGATCATTGGCGCATTTATCGGTTACACAACCAACAAGATCGCAATATCGATGATCTTCAAACCATACAAAGAGATCAGGATTTTCAAGAAGATCAGAGTACCATTCACTCCAGGACTGATTCCCAAGGAGAGATACGAATTAGCTAGCAATATCGGAGAAATGGTGGAAAAAGAGTTACTCACCCCGGAGGTAATCTGCTCAAAACTAAACTCCCCTGAGATACAGAACTCTGTCTCTAAGTTTTTAAAAGAGACCGCAACTCAATCGATTCCAAAGATATACCCGTCAGCTGTTGAGAATATCTTTGAGGCGCTAACTGAAGAGTCAATCTTTGAGAAGATCTGCGAAGCAGTAGAAAAGGAGATTTTTAAATATCTTAGCAGCCTTGGAGGAATGGCCTCAATGATGATCACTGCATCAGGCTTTGGACAGAAGCTGACAGCGGAAATACCAGGCAAACTACTAGAGATTATTGAGACATCTAAAGAAAAGGCTCTTGAAAGAGAGAACTCAGAAAAGATTATAGGAATTCTTCAAACAAAAAAAGATACAATCGATTTTGACTCTATAAGCAAAGGATTAAGCAAAAAAATAGAGGCTGAAATAACAGAGATAATGAAAATTTTAAATATCAAGGGTCTTGTCGAAGATAGAATCAATAGCCTTGAGATTAAGGAAGTCGAAAAGATCCTGCTTATGATTATAAAAAAGCATCTGAAATGGATAAATATCTTTGGCGCCCTTCTTGGATCAATGATTGGAGTTGCTCAGATACTTTTGAATCTTACAAAATAATCTTTAATTATAAAATACTGCCTGTCTCACGATAGGCAGTTAATTTACATAAACTCTATTTCAACTTTTTCCTAAACTTCTTTCCTATCAATATTGAGTTGCCTGTTACATTTATTGAACTTAACAGCATAGCAAGCTCTGCAATTACTGGATGTAACAAGCTTAACGAGGCAAGCGGTAAGGCAAGTATATTATAGAAGAATGCAGAAAAAAGGTTTATCTTGATCTTTGAATATGTAATCTTCGAAAGGATTATTGCCTCTCTTATGCGAGAGAACTTATCCGCTGAGATAACAATATCAGCTGCTTCAACAGAGAGGTTCGAGCTGTCTGACAAGGAGAATCCTACATCTGCGCTCTTGAGTGCGGCTGAATCATTTATCCCATCACCAACCATTCCAACAACCTTTCCACTAGCCCTTAACTTTTCAACAATCTTTAATTTTTCCTCAGGTCTAACCTGCGCATATACCTTAGAGATGCCAACACTCGCAGCAACTTGATTTGCTACCTCACGATTATCCCCAGTTGCCATAATTGCTTCAATCCCCATAGCCTTGAGTGATCTGAGAGTTGTTATGACCTCATCTCGGATTTTATCCTTTACTGCAAAAAATCCAATTTTTTCCCCATTTATAAAAAACTCAGAGATTGAGCATCCATCTTTTGTGTACGAACTATAACCACCATAGTCGCTAGGCTTCTTGAGCAAGAGTTCGATACCTTTATCAGAGGCTTTTATTCCAAGCCCTGATATCTCTTCGATATTGTAAAAGGAGGCATCAGAGATTGTTAGGCTCTCTTCGACAAAGCTCTTGATTGCATTTGAAACTGGGTGAAGAGATTTTGATGCTAATCTTCCAGCCATCTCTAGCTCTCCCCCGGAGAGGTTTGTATAGACTACGCTTGGTCGTCCCATTGTTATTGTTCCTGTCTTGTCTAATACAAGGGTATTTATCTTTCCTGCCTTAGCAAGTGCCTCGCCATCCTTTACAATAAATCCACGTGTTGCTGCACTGCTAGCAGAGACAATGATTGCCATTGGGGCAGCAAGACTCAGCGCACATGGGCAGGCAATAACAATAACAGCAGTAAAGACAAACAAGGCCTGAGAAAGAGCATCCATCCCGGGATCCACCCACGGCAAGAAATTTTCGACTGACTCAAGCAATGGGCGCAACTGCTCTGAAAATATCCCCCACATTGCAGATGAGAATAGTGCAAGAAATATAACAATCGGAATAAAATATCGTGCAATCTTATCAGCTGCAGCCTGAATAGGAACCGAAGAGGCTTGCGCTTGACTTATCAACTTAGACATCTCTTTAAAGTATGACTCATCAGAGTTCTTCTCAATCTCGACACGCAAGAAACCTGACAAGGCAATAGTTCCCCCAATCACAAGATCCCCAACTTCACGCTTTACAGGTACTGACTCGCCGCTAATCATGGATTGGTCAACTAAAGAGACTCCCTCGACAACACGACCATCCCCCGGAATCAGATTACCAGCTCTAACCTGTACAATCGAGCCTTTTTTTATCTTATCAAAAGGTAATTTAACAACTTGCCCACCTTCTAACTCAACATAACCAAATTCAGGTAAAAGCGAATCCAACGACTGCAATTTCTTTATAGCCTTGTATTTTAATCTTGTCTCGATATATTTCCCAGTTATGTGAAAAGCTACCAACATCGCAGAAATTGATCCAAAAGAGACAATTCCAAGCCCGGCCATGCTCAGTACTGCAGTCAGCCAAGAGACAAAGGCACCAAGTGCTACAAGCGTATCCATATTTGAGTGAAAGTGTATAGCTGCGATAAATGCACTTTTAAATAATCTAAACCCTGCAATCCCCAACACCAGAGAGGCTACCACAAGCTCAATAATTGCAAATCCCTTAAAATGGACGCCACTCATGTGAACAACCATCAGAATCATCAATGGCAATGTCAAACCTAATGAAAAAACAAGCAATCCTCTGACCTTTTTAAACTCTTTCTCTACGGAATTAGAGTCGCTAGCCTCCCTTAACGGGGTATAACCAACCTTACGTACTTGAGTTGCGAGAGAATCATAAGAGATCTCTTGACTTGCCACAACATAAGCACTACCATCTACAGGATTTACACTTGCAAAATCGATATTATCCAATTTTTTAATGCTTTTTTCAACCTTTGCAGCGCAATTTGAACATGTCATCCCTTTTACGTAGAAACTTACTCTATACTCTTTACTATTTTTTTCAATATTCATACTTATAAGATACATTAAAAAGTCCAATTAGGCAAGACTAACAAAACTTAACCTACTCAAACTCATCAAAGACAGCTGGCAACATTATTGAAAAAGTTGTCCCCATCCCCTCGCCCTCACTCTTTGCGAAGATGGAACCATTCATCTTCTCTATAATTGCCCGTGAGATTGCTAATCCCAAGCCAGAATGGCCTAGATCTGACCTTTCGTCTGGATTTATTCTATATAATCGCCTAAAAATTGCTGTTAGCTTATCCTTGCTTATCCCAACTCCTGTGTCAATAACAGAGATTATCGCGGTGTCCCCGATCAGCTCGACATTGAGGCTAATCTTACCACCCTCAGGAGTGTATCTGATAGCATTTCCAATCAGGTTATCCATTACTTGAAAAAACCTCTTTCTGTCAATCCAGCAATTAATCAAATAACTTGGGACCTCTGCTTCGATTGTAATACCATGATCATCGCAGATTGTCGAATAGGATTCAGCTAGCTTGCGCACCATTCGTGTTACCTCGGTGACCTCTCCTTTAAGATTGATATTGCCTATCTCGGCATTTGTCAACTCTCGAAGATCTTTGACAAGGCGAATCATATGGGTGGTCCGCTCATACAAGTGACCAATCTCGTCCTTGTCTAAATCGTAGACATCATCTATTATGGCGCGAAGATTACCCTCTAGAACAGTTAAAGGTGTCATTAATTCATGAGAGACATCGGCTACAAGATTTCTTGTCAAGCGGTCTTTTTTCTCTAACTCTGCGGTTAACTTATTAAAGCTATCAGCTAACTCAGCAATCTCAACAGGTCCTTTTATATTCAAAGGCTTAATCACCTGACTTGATGTCATAGCTTTTATCTCATTATTCAAATTTTGTAATGGCTTCGAGAGCAATCTTGAGACATAAATCCCCAAAGGAAGCCCAAGACTAATACTGATAATCATACTAAGAAGAATCTCATCAAAGACTTTTGGCATCTTCCTGCTGCTAGCAACCTGCTCGCCCAAGATACCTACAACATCTTCCCAATATTGGCTATTCTCAGAGACGACAACAAAATCATCCGACAACTTAAACTTCACAGTTGTAACAAAGAGGTAAATCAATGGAATAATAAAGGAGACAGCAATAAAAGAGAATGCCAAGAGCGACTTCATCTTTTTCATAGAAACTAATCCTCACCTAATACTAGTTTATATCCGACCTTATAGACAGTCTTAATCTCTGGCATATTCTTAAACGGCTGAAGCTTCTTACGAATATTCTTGATATGTGTATCAAGTGTTCTGCCAAATCCCTCGTAATCATATCCAAGACATTTTTGCAAGATCTCTTCTCTGGTAAATGAAAAATTAGGATTCTCAGCGAGAAGATGAAGAATATCAAACTCGGAAGAGGTCAACTCAAGATGGGTCTTTCCCACCACAATCTCACGACTTTCTGGAAAAATCTGTAAGGCTCCAATCTGAATAATCTTCTCTGCCTCATCATTGCCTGAGCGACGAAGAACCGCCTTGACGCGTGCAACCACCTCACGTGCATTAAACGGCTTAGTGATATAATCATCTGCACCAAGTTCAAGCCCGATAATCTTGTCAGTATCCTCAACCCTTGCAGTAAGCATTATTACAGGAAGGGTCTTCAAGCTCGGATCCACCCTCAGCTCCTGGATAATCTTCCAGCCATCTTGAACAGGCAATCCCACATCCAAAAGAAGTAGATCTGGATTAACAGAACGAATATGCTCCACAGCATTCTCTCCAGTATAATATTCATCTGTCAAAAACTCCGAGACATTTAGATACTTTGCAACAAGTCGCGTAATATGTTTGTCATCATCTATAATCAGAACTTTTTTCATATTAAACCCCTATTAAATCCTACCAAGACTATTATATATCAGTTTTCCCAAATCAGAAAACTATTTTAATCACTTTTTAAGATTTAATAGGGGGTTTTGCCTATAAAATTCCTCTGAACCTTAATCTCTTCTCAATAGCAGCAGTGTACAACTTCTCGTACTCCACAGCAGAATTATCCCATGAGAAAGACTTAGACATAGCAGATTTAACCATCTTCTGGATATCTTTTGGCCGATTGTACCAGGCCCAGACAGCCCAACCAACAACATCATAGATTGATTGCGGAGTTAGTTCATTGAAGACAAAGCCAGTACCAGAACCATCAGCCTCGTTATAATTCTCTACTGTATCTGCAAGTCCTCCTGTATGTCTAACAATCGGTAGTGTTCCATAGCTTAAGGAGTATATCTGGTTCAAGCCGCAAGGCTCATACTCAGAAGGCATAAGAAAAAAGTCACTTCCAGCCTCAATCCAATGGGCTAGTTCATTATTGAAGCTTGTTATAACCTTTAAATTTGGCAAACGACTTGCTAGACTATGTAACTCGTGCTCACACCACTTCTCACCAGTACCAAGGACAACAAACTGAACCTTCATATCAGATAAAATATTGTATAATTTACCATGAGATGGACCGCACAATGCACCAAAGCCTTTCTGCTTCGCAAACCTTGAGACTATCCCGACAAGAGGCACACTCTCGTCAACCTCAAGTCCGACCCTCTCCTGCAATAATTTTTTCATCTTTTTCTTACCTGACAAATTACTTTTCGAGAAGTGTTCCGGCAAGAACTTATCGCTCTTAGGATTCCACTCAGTATAATCAATCCCATTCAAGATACCATACAGGTCTCCTCGCCTACTAGCAAGAACAGTCTCAAGCATACATCCATACTCCTGAGTCTGAATCTCCTGAGCATATGTAGGCGAAACTGTAGTAATAATATCTGCATTTGAGATCCCTGACTTAAGGAAGTTAATTGAATCAAAGAATTCTAGACCACTAGCATGAAAAAGCTCCCACGGTAGCTGCAGAAAATGTATATCATCTTTCGGAAACCAACCTTGATACCCAAGATTATGGATAGTCAGAACCGATGAAGTATTTGCAAAGGTTGTATCTTTTTCCCAAGTATTTAAAAAAAGAGGAACAACCGCAGTTGGCCAATCATGTGCATGCATGATATCAGGATACCAGTTAAGCATCTTGCACAATTGAAACGCTGCACGCGAAAGAACAGTAAATCTCTTACAATTATCAATATAAGACTCACCATGCTCGCCATAGACACCTTCACGCCCGTACAACTCTTCATTATCTAAAAAATAGACAGGGACATCGCTATTTGGCAAATTCCCCTCATACACAGCAGCCCAAGTCTCATAAAAGCTTACAGGAATCCCGAGTGGTGCCTCATGCTTCTTCAAACTTCCTCTATCAATAGGATAATACCTTGGCATTAAAATCCTAACATCATGACCATGTTTTTTCAATTGAATTGAAAGAGCAGATACAACATCTGCAAGCCCACCTGTCTTTGCAAAAGGCACAGCTTCACTAGTAACCATTAAAATTTTCAATATTTCACCCCGTTTAATTAGATAATCTAACTACAATAAGTTTAAATTTTTTTTCTCTTTTAGACAAGGAAAAAGTTATGCTAGGCTTGTGATTTTTAACCTAAAACTAACTAAAAATAATAGAGCCAACTCCTGCGAATATATTGATTATAAACTATTTAATTGTTAATCTTAATATATAATGCTTTTCAAATGAACAGCAAGAGAGGTAACGATGATTACAATAGAAAGATTGCGAGAGAAAAAGGCCTTCATATCTGATATGGATGGTGTAATATACCATGGAAACAAAATCTTGCCAGGCGCAAAAGAGTTTGTAGAGTGGCTACAAAGAGAGAATAAGAAATTCCTCTTCTTAACTAACAGCAGCGAGAGATCTCCGCAAGAACTTCAGGATAAATTAAAGAGAATGGGACTTAACGTTGACAAAGCCCACTTTTACACAAGTGCGTTAGCAACAGCAGAATTCTTATCAACCCAGCGTCCTAACGGGAGTGCTTTTGTTGTTGGAGATGCAGGGCTGATAAATGCTTTATACAACAAGGGATTTACTATGAACGATATCAACCCAGATTATGTTGTAATAGGAGAATCAAAATCCTACAATCTTGATGTCCTGATCAAGGCAGTAAATCTTGTCAAAAAAGGTGCAAAACTTATCGGAACTAACCCTGACATTACAGGTCCTGTAGAGGGTGGAATTATGCCAGCCACAGGCGCTTTAACTGCACCAATAGAGATGGCAACAAACAAGAAAGCCTATTATGTCGGCAAGCCAAATCCGTTGATAATGCGACACGCAATGAAGACTCTTGGATCTAAGAGAGAGGAGACTGCGATTGTTGGAGATAGAATGGATACTGATATCCTTGCAGGAATTGAATCTGAGATTGAGACTGCACTTGTACTAAGTGGAGTCACAGCAGAAAACGAGGTCGACAACTATGCATATCGACCACATATAATTTTAAATGGCGTAGGCGATATCGCTACACCACTTAAATAAATCAACCTGGAGGCCAAGTAAGAGATCTTCCGCCAAGCAGATGAAGATGAATATGTTCAACTTCTTGACCTCCATCTTTTCCATTATTGAACACAAGCCTATAACCATCCTCTAGCCCCAACTCTGAAGCTAGCTTCTTTGCAATAAATACAAGCCTCCCAAGCATAAATACATCAGACTCAGTTGTCTCCTCTACTCTAGCTATATGCTTCTTTGGAATAACAAGAATATGAGTAGGTGCAGCTGGATTGATATCTTTAAATGCAAGAAAATCTTTATCTTCATAAACCTTTTGCGATGGGATACTACCCTTTACAATATTACAAAATATACACGTAGACATAAAATCTCCTTATACTATAAATTATCCTGAAAATTTAGAAATCCATTCTTCTGGCGGGCAAAACGAGACTTGTTAACTCGATAAAAAACCTCGCGAACATCTGCCTCATCGATAAAATTCCGATCAAAACTATCTTGAAGCTCATCAACAAATCTCTCTTCCATATCAAATAACTCTGCCTCTAACCTCTTCGAGGAGATCTCATCAATAAGCTCATATACGCTATCTTTTTTTTCTAAAATTGAATAGACCTTCTGCTCTGCAAGAAACCATCTTACATCATCAATCTCAATACCATTCTCTTTCATAAACTCTTTAATCTTCATACTCTATAATTATAGGAAAAACAGATATTTGTATACACTTATTTTTGCATTTAAGAAAAAAAATATTTGCCATTGACATAAATATAATGCTACTATTAAATAGTAAATATTTAATTTTATTATGGAGGAAAAAATGAGTTTTAAAAATAAATTTATAACATTTTTCTTAGTTTTTTCACTTTTCTCAATAAGTGCTCAAGCTGCAGAGAACTACACACTATTGATACGCACAGAACCAGCTGGCGCTGTAGCTGAAATTGTAGGACCTAACATTAACCAAAAGGTTCAGACACCAACATCGATAATTCTACCGAAAGGCGAATACTCGATAACTATCACAAAAGAGGGCTATGAAACAGTAACAGGTAAGATTTTACTAGATCAGAATAAGCAGACTAAGGTTACCTTGGTAAAAAAAGAGGTTGATACACGGTTTGATTTAACTGTAAACTCAAACGAACAAAATGCATTGATAGAAATTTCTGGAGACAGAATTGATACAGTTAAAGGAAAGACTCCAACAACGTTCAAGCTACCTCAAGGCAATTACAAGATAAAAGTCTCAAAAGATGGCTACACTGAATTTGTGACAAATGTCTTCCTGAACTCTAGCAGGACAATTACTGCAAATATCTTCCCTAAACAAGATACCAACAGGGTGAGATTAACAATCAACACGAATATCTCAAATGCACAGATTACTATAACTGGCAATAACCAGGCAGAGACAAAATATATCGCACCAGTATCAATTCTATTACCGATTGGAATATACACAGTAACTGCAGTTGCTCCTGGGTACCAATCGCAAACTAGACAGGTAGCATTATATGGCGATAAAGTAGAATTTTTCTCCCTAGAATCAATCTCTATGAAATTCAACCTCTCAGTAACAACAAATCTATCAAATTCGATAATAGAAATTTTTGCAAGGGATGGAAGAAGCGTATTCTACGGTGAAGGAAGATGCTCAATCCACCTAACCATCGACGAGTACACCATAAAGGTCAGTGCTCCAGGCTACCAACCACAGACAAGACAGGTAATGCTTAACCGAGATACTCAAGTCAATATCACACTAACCAGACCAAGCGGAAAGCTGATAATCGAAATACCAGATAATGTGTTAAATACAACAATAAGAAGTCCTCTAAGCCTAATCAAGGTACTAATCGATGGCAAAGAGCATTCTGGGTTAGTCTTTGACCTTCCTGAAGGACAGCACAAGATTTCAATAATCTCAGGCGGAATAAAGATTGATTACGACATCTACATACAAGAAGGCAAGGTATACACACTTCGCCCATACATAGATTTAACCCTCTCTGTGGAATAATCTATATTTCAGAAGCTGACTAGGAATTATCCTTAGTCAGCTTTTTTTTATCTATAAAAAACTCCTGAACCATCTCGTCTTGGTGATTATCCATAAATTTCCTAACCTCACTCTCAACATCATCAAACTGTGTCGTATTTCGCAATTTGAAAAATAAGCCATTACCAAATACGAAGTTTGAAGCAAAATACTGAAAGAACCGAGTCGAACGACTATAGTAGAAGTCTGGATGTAAGTACTCTTTAATAAAAGAAAAAAACATCTCAATTACCTCGGCAAGATCTACACGATAAGTAGAATCTGGGTTCTTGTCAAAGAACCTAATCATATCAAATATCCAAGGCTGTGAGATAGCAGCACGACCAATCATAAAGCCAGAAGGATTATAAGTTTTTTTTCTGTAAGAAAAAGAGTTATAATCACGAATATTGCCATTACCAATAACTGGGATAGTTAAGTTTTTTTCAAGAAAATCAACCACTCCCCAATCTCCATGTCTACCTCGTCTCTCCTTGCGAAGCTGAGGATTTATTGTCAAATAATCTAGCCCACTATCCTCTAGCCTTCTGCAAAAATCAAGCAGCAGATTAAGATCATTTTTTTCACCAATCCGAATCTTCGCCGAAACAGACTGACCTCTACCATCCTCATCACGAACCTTAACAAGCCTTTTAATCAGTAAGGTAGCAAGTTCAGGCTCAGACATCAACGAGATGCCCCAACCTTTTTTCCTAATAAAAGGAGCGCAACACCCCATATTCAAATCTACCCCAAAAGGCTCTCTCTCAAGCAGATCTACAGCCAAGCGCTGAACCATCTCAGGATTATTCCCTAGAATCTGGTAGACTAATCGAGAAGAATCAGGCCGCGAATCTAAATAGAAGCTTCGGTATGGGGAATTAGAACAATACGCCTCAGCAGATATCATCTCTGAAAAATAGAGGGAACAGCCCCCAAAATGGTGGACAATCTGCCTGAACGCACAGTGGGTCAAATCAGCCATAGGCGCGAGGCAGAGAATCTCTTGACCAAGATTAGCAAATATATTACTCATAGAAGATAATATATACCATCTACAAGAGTTTTAGAAGATAATACTAGTCAAATTATCATAGATATAGGTCTAAAAATTTTCTTACTGAGCTGCGAATCTGCCCCTTTGTCACATCATCCCCAACAACCTTGAACAATCCTTGCTCAAGTGTTCGAGAAAGACTAACCTCAAAACTAGGACGATGATCAGACTTAGACTCCACCGACTTAAATGAATCAACTAAGGCCTTTCTGCAATCGACCTCAGAGAGTGGCAACAACGTACAAAGCTCCCGAACCGCCTCGTTGAGATTTATCTCCTTCTTTTTGTCAACCATAGGAATATGCATGATTGACAACCTATCAGACTGTTTTCTTCCTTCGATATTTATCATAAGACTTCCCCCTTCTTGCAAAATATCTCCATTACTAATTATAAGACAAAAATCTCAAATTTCAAAAAATTAAAGTTTTTTTCAAATAGTTTCGAAAGTGTAGTATGAGAGTGTTAAACGCGCATACACATATTGAGAATCTCAGCAAGATTACCGCTAGCAACCTGAATTGCGAGATTGATTACTTTGTCAATGGAACAAAGTGTGACGATCTTGACAGATTAATCCAACTCAACAAGCAACCAAATTTGAAATGCTTTGCAGGATTGCATCCTTGGAAGATAGATGATCAGGAGATGGCTAAGCTAGAAGGATTTATTGATAGAGCCTTGAACGAAGGGCTTGGGCTTGGTGAGGTAGGATTAGATCGAGCAAGAAGAGGGATTGCTGATTTTGAGGTGCAGAAGAGGGTTTTGAGGCTTCAGTTAGAGGCTGTAGCCTCACGACAACGGGGAGTGGTCCTGCATATTGTTAGGGGCTGGGGAGATCTGCTTGAGATGATAGACTCCATCCTTAAGCCAGGAAGGAACAACCCGATTATGGTGCATAATTTTTGCAGCAATATCGAAAATTGTCGCCAGCTTATCAGGCGTGAGATCTTTATCTCGATTGGTCAGCCTTTTTTTACACACAAAGATGCAGCAGAAATTTTGAAGATTATACCTGTCGAAAGGCTTCTAGTCGAAGAAGAGGAGATGGATGCAAATATCTGCGAGAGACTAAATATGATTTATGAAAAAATTTCTATAGCTAAGAATATTGACAAAGAGCTACTGAAAAATATATGCTTTGAGAATGGAAAGGTTTTTTAGAACACGGATACTACTCGGAGAGGAGAAGCTAGAGAGATTGGGCAACTCTAGCTGCGCTGTAATTGGACTAGGTGCAGTAGGAAGTTTCTGCTGCGAGATACTAGCTAGAACAGGAATTGGGAAATTAATCATCTGCGACCACGATGTGATCCAACAAAGTAATATCAACCGACAACTCTTTGCTTTAGAATCCACAATAAACAAGAAGAAATCAGACGTAGCAGAGCAACGGCTTCTTGATATCAACCCCAACCTGCAGATTGTAAAACATAGCCAATTCATAAATGGTGATAATTTCAATATAATTTTAGATGAAAAACCAGATGCGATTGTCGATGCAATCGATTCTGTCCGATCTAAGGCAGATATAATCCAACAATCTGTGGAGAATAACATCTACGTAATATCATCGATGGGCGCAGCACTTAAGACAAATCCCTTAAAAATTCACTATTCCAGACTCGATAGGACTACAAATTGTCCACTAGCACGAAATCTTCGCAAGGAACTAAAGAAGAGAGGAGCTAGCCTAAAAATTCCTTGCGTTTTCACTGATGAACAAGCTTTTTCCAACCCCTTCCACAAGAACACAAAGGAGGCTGGACTAGGCTCTATCCCCACTGTAACAGCTATCTTCGGTATCTACCTTGCAAACAAAGTAATAGAAGAGTTACTTGCTAATGAAAATAGATCCTCCTGATGTCAGGATCTAGCCGATCCATCTGAAAAATATCAAGTTCACCCTCGCTAACATAGAAGACAACATAATTATCACTACCACTATCCTTCACAAAATGCTGAAGAATCAGATTACTCTCAAGTGCCTTCTGAATCAAATCAGGATTATCGACAAACTCAACAATACCTGAGACCCTGGCCGTAACTAGATCATCTGCGATAGCAGTAAACTCAACATGAGGATTTACAAGAAGATCTTCATACAACTCCTTATCCTTCAATGTAGAAAAGTAGATATCGCCATCTTCGATAAAATTGATTGTCAAAGGTCTAACCTTTGGAACACCATCTCTAACAGTTGAAAAAAAGACAACAGGGTTTTCCCGAAAAATATTTATAGGATTCATAACCCCTCCCTGTTGTCAATTATATTAAAAATATTAAATAAGTGCAAATTTTCTAATAAGTCAAAAACTATAACTTAACATAACATTGATGACCATTCTTGCTAAAGACCTCGACATAATTTGAGTTTTTTAAACTCTTCAAGGCCTTCTTGACCAGCTCAGCCCCCTCCTTGCGAAACTTGTTGTGAATCTTCTCCATACTACGAGCAACCGAGCAATATTCGAGAATCTCCATTTCAAGCCTCGATTGAATATCAGGAAGTCGCTTTCGAGGCTTAACAAATGTAACCCCCGGATTCTTCAACAACCTCTCACCTTCAATAAATACAAGGTATTCACTGTGAGCCTCTAGGAATTTCCTAAGCTCTACACAGATTGTTCCACCAACCCCGCTAGCCCCATAGCCGTGAACAACTCGAATCTCCTCTTTTTCCTTCTGTGAAAAATTGGAATTATAGAAACTAACAAATTTCTCTATAGCCTCTTTAACCTTTAATTCATGTAAATCTATCTCTTTCATAACTTTACCATTATAAGTGTTATCAAAAAGATTTTTCAACATAATAATCTTTAATCTTTCAATATTTTCAAGAATTTTCAACAAACCCCTTGCTAAAGTATGAAAAAAAGATTATTTAATCAAGTAGATTTCTATATACGAGGTTATGATGTCTAGAAAAAAAACAGTTGGAAGATTAGAGAGTGTAACTCTTCCAGCTCTATCACTAACAAATATACAGGCCAAGATCGATACTGGCGCAGATTCAAGTTCTCTTCATTGCGAATCACTGAGCTTCTGCAAAGAGGATAAGAGTGTGCAGTTTACCGTTGAGACAAATGATAAAGAACTAAAGACCTTCACCTACCCTGTGAGCAAGATGAAATGGGTAAAGAGCTCAAATGGGATAAAAGAGTATAGATTCTATATTAAGACTGAACTTGAGATAAGAGACCAGATTTACAGAATCGAAGTCTCACTAACAGATAGGTCTCAAATGAAATACCAGATGTTAATTGGAAGGCAATTTCTGCATAATAAATTCCTTGTAGATGTCTCACTAGCTGAACATTCAGAACACGAGAAGATAAAGATTGGAATTTTGTCAATGGGAGAAAATCTCTACTCGACGCAGCGGCTATTTGAAGCAGCAAGACAAAAAGGCTGGGATGTAGAAATAATCAATTATTTGAAATGTTTCACAACAATAGAGAACAACAACCTAAAGATTTTTTACAATGGAAGAGAACTTTCAGGATTCGACGCAATTATTCCAAGAATTGGTGCTTCTCAGACCTTTTTTGGAACTGCTGTGGTAAGGCAATTTGAGTTGATGAATGTCTACCCACTAAACAGCTCAATGTCGATTACACGGTCAAGAGATAAACTCCGAAGCCAGCAGATCTTCGCAAAACATGGAATCGATATGCCCAAATCTGTCTTTGCATCAAAGGTCGAAGATGTGGACAAGATTATCGACGAAGTTGGTGGCGCCCCACTAATTATCAAGATGATAGAAGGAACTCAAGGTATGGGAGTAGTCCTCTCTGAGACAAAGAAAGCAGCTAAATCTGTGCTCGAGGCCTTCTACAACCTAAAAGTAAACCTTCTAGTTCAAGAATATATCGCAGAAGCAGGTGGAGCTGATATTCGAGCCTTTGTAGTAGGTGGGAGAGTGGTTGCTGCAATCAAGAGACAAGGTAATGAAGAGGATTTCAGATCCAATATCCACCGCGGCGGGTCAGCCTCAGGGATTAAGCTTACAAACGAAGAGAAGAAGCTGGCAATAAAAGCAGCCAGGGTTATGGGGCTCGAGGTTGCGGGAGTTGACATGATCCAATCTAAACGAGGCCCACTTGTCCTTGAAGTTAACTCTTCACCTGGACTAGAAGGAATCGAGAAATACTCAGGGAAAGATGTTGCAAAGGCAATAATGGACTATCTTGAGACACAAATAGAGCAAACTTTTAGAAAAAAAGATATTCTTGGTCTATGATTGCTTTTTTCTAAAGATAAGAGCCTTCAAACCCCTCTCTAAATCTCTCTCTTTGTAAGAAAAAGTCTGATCTATTCGCCCCTCATAGCTGAGAGAAGTATTACATGAGCTGTGGTCTAATATCTCAAGAAACTCTGAGTATGTGATAGAAGGTGCATTGCAACAAGCAACAAACACTCCATTATCTGCCAACATCCCTGCAGCAGAACGAAAAAGCTTCTGATACTCTTTTTTAATATTAAAACTTGATTTCTGAGCAGAGGGTGGATCGCAGATAATAATATCATAAGGTCCATATTTCCTGATCCGCGAAATAGATCTCATAATTGGATATGGCAAAAAAGAGACCTTTCGCAAATCCTGATTATTCGCAAGGTGGTTCTGCTTCCCGTGATTTAGCAAATTCTTATTCATATCGACATTAACAACATTTGTCGCCCCACCCGCAATCGCAAATATCGAAAATGCGCAAGTATAAGCAAACAGATTAAGAATTCTCTTCCCATCAGAATTTTTCAATATATAATCACGAACCATAAATGTATCAGTGAAGAACCCGAAGTTTTGATCTATATTTTTTAAAAGAAAAAATTTCAATCCCTGCTCATAAAAGCTACCATCACCAGAAAAATTATAGCTAACCCGTGTATCAGGATTTAATAACTCAAGACCGAGATCGCGCTTGTAAGAGTAAACTAAGCTAGCTCTCTCTCCAAACCTTGTCTGTAAAAACACAAGATTAACGACAGGAAGCTGATCTAAAATAGATTTAGATAATTTCTCAAAGAACCCTTGTTCAACTCTAACAAAGGCGACAACAAAGACCACCTCACCAAAAAGATCTATATTCAAGTGCTGATATCCTTCAAAGCACCCACCTCGCCCGTGAAAAAGCCGACAAACATCACTTTTGCCAAATTGATTGTATTTTACTAGATTGTCCTCGATCTCTTTGATTATCTCCTGCACAACTCCCTCCGAGCTCAGTATATGAAAAATCCAGGATAAAGTCTATAAAAAAGATAACGGTCCCTTTCAGGGAGGGACCGGGGGAAATATTGAATTAAGCCGCAGGACTTAACTGAATATCAATAAATTATATTAAGTCGATTAGTTAATATTGTCAAGAATGTTTCTGTTCTTTTTTGAATTATTTGTATTTATTAAAAACTTTTAATGTTTACTTTTGTTCGTTTGTTTCTTTTTTTCCATAAAAAAAAAGCACAAGACCATAGGCACTTGTGCTTTTTCATCTGTAATACAGAGATTAATATCTCATAGTATAATCATCTAAATAAGAAGTCTTCCACATCTGAAGATATGGAGAATAGGTCTTAACAAGAACAGTCTTATTATCTGGTAAAAATTCAAGAATTCTCAACCAACCATCTCCTCCATTCTGAGAAAATCCTGACTGTCTTGGATTTGAAAATAGCATCTGATTCACAGTTCTTCCAGTCATATCTCTATCAACTCTAAATCCTATGTGAGAATTTCTCTGCATAGATTGAGAAGAGTGACCAGAAAAAACAAAATTAAAGCAACCAATCCTATCAACAAATTTGTACCAAAGATCATGACCAGTAAGACTATCATCAAAATAGTTGTACTTATTCCAAGATTTTTCAGTTCTATGAAGTCTTGCAGCATATGCACCCATGTAAGAGTGAGTTAACAACACTCCAGAGTGTTCTCTGTAATCATTCATTGAAAGCTCAGCAACAGCCCAATCCATTAGCTTTGGCCTAGGACCAAACTCTGCAGCCATAATCAAGAATTTTTTCCCATTCTTAGACTCATACTCATAAAGGGCATTTTGCAAAGTCTTTCCATTGATGGGATCAGCCCACATTGTCTTCAAAATTCCACCCTTCTCAGGATTTATCAAATCTGAAGTTGTAACATTATAATACTGATTCAATAGGCTTCGTCTCTTACTTCCATTAACCTTACCCATATCGGAATCCCCGACAGCTGGGATAAATGGCACAGAGTACCAAAATGTTGAGTAAATAGAGACAAATGCCTCCCACTGTTGCTCAATAGTCTGATCAACAGACATTGATAAGGTGTGATCCTTATCCTCATCACTGACAATATCCCCAACTGAAAGAACAAGTCCGATATTTAATCGCTCATGATTCTCATTGACCCAATCGGCCATTGTCTTTAATACCTCTTGATTTTTCTTGAATTTCAAATAATTCTTTGTCTCTGGCAAAATAACCATTGTCCAAGAATCTGAATTTGTTAATTCAGGAAAACCAACTTGATTGGCAGTCTTATCATATTTTTCAGCAAACTGAGACTCGCTCATACAGCCAAAAAAGACGACAGAAACTGCTAAAACAAACAATCTTTTTGTTAGTTTCACTCTCATATGAAACCTCCTTTCCTAATAATCAGTTATTATATATAAAAAAAAACTTTTGCCTACCAGAAAGATTAACATTTAGCAAAAAAAGATTTTTTTTTTGCTAATTAATTTATTATCTCCATTTTCCGTTAAAATTTAATTAAACACAAATAACCTTTTCTTAATATTTTTCTCATATTTTATGGTATAATTAATTATAAAGTAAAAAGAGGTCATATGAGATTTAAAATAGCAACACTAAATGTATGGTCTGGACTCGACTATGCAGACTTAATAAGAATGAAGAAGGTCGAGCCTGAAAAAGATTACATCAAAAGACAAGAATTACTTCTCTCTGAAATTAAGAGCAAGGATATCGACATAATTGCATTAAATGAACTTAACCCAATGCCAACAATAGGAAAATTCTTCGCAAAAATTTTAGATATGAGCTACATCTACAATATGGGCGTAAGCGGTCTAAGGATAGGAAGGCTGGGAATCCCTGCTAATCTACGCGAAGGCGATGTGCTGTTCTTTAAAAACAGACTAAATATTAAGAAGATTGGCAGGATCCGCCTGTCAGGGAAGGGTTTTGTCAATAATTTTGCATCACTTCACTTTGACAACCTGACTCAGACTGTCCTCGGAGAGCTAACAATAGAAAAGACTAAGCTCTTTATCTGCTTCACCCACTGGTATGCCTCACCTGCTCACGATGATCAATCCAAACAATTAGCAGAAGAACTAAAAGTAAAATATAATTTTCCTAAATCAGAGCTGAAGAAGACACTAAAAAGGCTAGACTCAGATAAAAAAAGAAAGATAAAAGAGGCTACAAGGCTTGTAAACTTTCTAAAGAAGAGGGTTCCCGAAGATGCAAAAGTAATATTATGTGGAGATTTTAATGGTTGCGAGGATTGGGAAGAGATTAAGATTCTGAAAAATTTCGGATTTGTTGATACTTTCCGACAACTTAACCCCGAAGATGCAGGCTACACTTGGGCACCTGAGACAAATCCCCAGCTTATCAAATACTACAAACCGCTAGCAGAAAGACAAGCAAAATCTCTTTACCACCAATTACACAACGTAGATGAGATGATTCCGCGTCGGATAGATTATATTTTTTCAAAAAACATACCAGCTGAAGCTCTAAAAAGTTGCAACCTAGCATTTGAAACAGACAAGAGCGGACACTCTGCTTCAGACCATTTCGGACTGATTCTAGAATTGGAGATCTAATTCCAGAATTTAAAAAGAGGAATTATAGATGCTCTTAGCAGACTATTTACCTGTCGAAGAATCTATAATTCCCTCTAGCAATCATCTCTGTACCTTAAATGTATCTTTTAACCCAACTGTCTTATTGAAGACTAGGTTCCCAGCTGTAAACTCTTTGTAATCAGCAGTAAAATAACCAACCCTGAGAAACTGAAAGAACTCTCCGGCAGTACCATCTTTGATAGCTGGTTCAGCATATGCAGTAACAACTGAAAGCGAATCTGGATTTATATCATCAAGAAAATCCCCAGTAACCTTTCCTGGATTCTCCGCAACAAACAACCTGTCATAGAGTCTAACCTCAACAGGAATTGCACTGTTAGCATCAACCCAATGGCTAGTTCCTTTGACTTTGCGCCCATCATCAGTCCAACCACCGCGAGAAAGCGGATCATAAGTACAGTAAATTTCCTCGACCCTACCCTCGGAATCAACCTTATAGTCGGTACAGGTAATGTAATATGCGTGTTTAAGTCGAATTTCCTTGCCTGGCGCTAATCTAAAATACTTACGTGGAGGATCAATCATAAAATCTTCTCTCTCAATGTAAATTTCGCGCGAAAAAGAGATTGATCTTGTTCCAGAATTCTCATCCTCCGGATTATTCTCCCCATCGAAGAACTCAGTCTCACCTTCAGGATAATTTGTAATAACTACCTTCACTGGATCAAGCACAACCATTCGTCTAGTCGCTACGCGATTTAACTCTTCGCGTGCACAATACTCTAGCAACGCGTAATCCACAGTTCCTTCAGTCTTCGCAACCCCGATACGCGAACAAAACTCTCGGATTGCTGCAGCAGGTATTCCGCGTCGTCTTAGTCCTGAGACAGTAGGCATCCTCGGATCGTCCCACGATGCGACATAGTTATCTTGAACCAGCTTCAACAACTTTCGCTTACTCATAATTGTATAATTTAAATTTAACCTAGCAAACTCGATCTGCTGAGGATGATGCAATTCTTCAAACTGATTGAGAAACCAATCATAAAGAGGTCGATGATCCTCAAACTCAAGGGTACAGATTGAGTGAGTTATCCCCTCAAAAGAATCCTCTAGCCCGTGAGCCCAATCATACATAGGATAGAGACACCATTGGTCACCTGTGTTGTGATGTGTCTCATGAGAAATTCTATAGATAATTGGATCTCTAAGATTTATATTTGGTGAGCCCATATCTATCTTTGCTCTAAGGACCTTTTCACCATTTTCAAACTCTCCATTTTTCATTTTAAGAAAAAGTTCTAAATTCTCTTCGATACTTCTTTCTCGAAAAGGAGAATCCTTGCCCTTCTCTGTCAAAGTTCCTCTTGAAATTCTAATCTCATCTGCAGTCTGATCATCAACATAAGCTAAACCTTTTTTGATAAGCTCTACTGCAAGATCAAACATCTTCTGAAAATAATTAGAAGCATATCTAGCCTCACCATCCCAAGTAAAACCAAGCCACTTAATATCCTCTTCGATAGACTTTATATATTCCAAATCCTCTTTAACTGGATTAGTATCATCAAATCTCAAATTGCATTTTCCCGAGAATTTTTGAGCAATCCCGAAGTTAAGACATATAGATTTTGCATGTCCTATATGAAGATAGCCATTAGGCTCAGGCGGGAACCTTGTAACAACAGCCCCATTATTCTTATTTTTCTCAATATCAGAGATAATTATCTTTTCAATAAAATTTGCCTTTTCCTCTAATTTCTCATTATTTAAATCTTCCTGATTACTCATAAAAAACTCCTCATTATAAAAAAATCTATCATATTTTTTTCATAAAATCCATACGATTATAGGATTTGTAT
>JAFGXN010000155.1 GCA_016936615.1 Spirochaetales bacterium
GGCAATTCTGCTGCACTCCTGGAGAATCTCGTTTGCCTGATCGTGGCGGAATTTCCTGACCTGCATGGTGAGGGTTTTGGGCATCTGGTAGCCGTATTTTTCTTTAAAAATTCTTTGCGTGTTCTCGCTTCTGCAGCTCCAGTCTGTTGTGCTCTGGTATCCGACCGGATATATCGGCATCGCATAGTGAGGCTCGTCCCAGAAGAAGCCGTCGGCATCGCAGGTTTGTGCAAGCTGATCTATTATTCCCCAGAGATATTCCCTGAATGCTGGCGACGATGGTGAGGCTGCCGGCAGTGGTTCTCCTGTGAGGGCTGAGAACTGTCTGTCAGAAATATCGCATTCCTGCAGAAAAATCGAAGGCGCCTCTCCGCCGAAGAATTTTCCTATTCCCCATGTGTTGAGATATACCTTGAGCCCGACTTTCTTCGCGACATCCACAATCTTTGGAATCATCGGCTTTCTGAAAAATATATCAAACTCGGTAAGTGCGAGCAATACTGCTGTGCAGTTGCGGGCCTTCATCTCTCTGAAGTCTTTCTCAGCATGTTCTACGGAAGAGAATCCGTAGTAGCTGACTCCTGTCTCTTTTACTCCCATTTTGTTCTCCTTGTAGTCTGATTATATTTCTACTTGAAAAAATTGCATTTATTTTTAGTTTTAATCTTTTTTTATACAAAAACATTTTCTTGTATGTTATTGTATTTTATGGAATTTATTGACAGGAATGGTACAGATACTCGCCGCTTTAAGGATTTCAGACAGCTGGGGATTGATGGCTTCGAGATTCTCGGCCATTACCGTTATCTCAAATCTGAGTCTGCTCTGAGGTCTGAGAAATTTGAAAATCTTTTTGAGATGATTTTTGTTATAAAAGGGCTTCATAATTATGAGGTGGAGGGTGAGATCTATACTTTGCACGGCAGTGAGGGGCTGATTATCAGGCCGGGTGAGGTTCATTCGACAAATAATGCACCGCAGCAGAAAGGCGAAATCTTCTGGCTGATTTTCTCGGCTGAGTGTGAGGTGCTGGCAAGAGGACTTGGCATTTCGCAGGAGGAGGCATCACAGATTGTGTCGATTCTCAGTGCCGGGAATCTCCGGACTTTCAGGCTGAATAATGAGATTGCAGATCTTCTTTCAAAGATTTTTGCCTGCGATGATGATCGCAGCCTTCTCAATCGGCTTTACTATAAAAATTCGCTGACAAGGCTTATTCTTGCGATTCTTGATTCTTCGCAGTGGCAGGTTGTCCCGCAGATGAAGAGTAGTCCTGTCTTCAGGGCGGTGAAATTCATACGCGAGAATATTTTTGAGAAGATTACTATTTCAGAGCTGGCTGCAGCCTGTGGAATTTCTGAGTCCTATTTCAAGAGGCTTTTTACCTACGAGATGGGGGCATCGCCGCTGGACTATGTTAACCGTCTTAAAGTTGAAGAGGCTAAGCTTTTTCTCTCAGAAAAAAAGTCTGTAACTACAGTTGCATTTGATCTTGGCTTCTCGACTTCTCAGTATTTTGCGACTGTTTTCAAGAAATATACAGGTTTGACACCGAAAGAGTGGCAGCGAGGAGAAAATTGAAGTAAAAATTTTATTGTCAAGCGCAAGCGAAATTGTCTTTAATATGTTGTTCTTGATCTGAATTAAGAAAGAAGAGGTTGAATCGCCCGCTAAGCTCGATTAACACAGGGGATTAGTTCATTCTGAACTAATCCCCTGCGTTAATCTGCGTCCATCTAGCAGCGAAGCTGCGGGCGGTTAAATCCTCTTAAGAAATCTCTTCTAAAAAACTATTATAACACATAAGACATTTTCCCTTGCGTTATATTAAGACATTATCACTTTCGTTAGACAAGGAGATAATTGAAGTAAAAATTTTATTTGACAAATCGATTTTCTAATGTTTAAATACATTAAGGGGGTAATATGAAACGTTTTATATTATTTTTAATAATGATTGTTTCTAATGTTTATATTTTTGCAAATGAAGCTCAAGAGATTAAGCCTTACGGGGCTGTTCCGACAGCAAATCAGCTGAGGTATATGAGACAGGAGCTGGATATGTTTGTCCATTTTACTGTGAATCAGTATACCGGACGGGAGTGGGGAGATGGCACTGAATCGCCTTCTATTTTCAATCCGTTCAAGTTGGATACTGATCAGTGGGCGCGTGTTGCTAAGGAGACTGGATTTCCGAGGATTGTATTGACTGCAAAGCATCATGACGGCTTTTGTTTGTGGCCAAGCAAGTATACTGATCATTCTGTTGCGAGTAGTCCTTATAAAGAGGGAAAAGGTGATATTCTTCGAGAATTTACTGCTTCTTGTGAAAAATATGGAATCGAGAAGGGGTTTTATCTCTCTCCGTGGGATAGAAATTCAAAATATTACAATTTAGGTCAGGCTTATAACGATTTTTATTTTAATCAGCTTCGTGAGCTTGTTGAAAATTATGGAGAGGTCACAGAGATGTGGTTTGATGGTGCTCGTGGTGAGGCGTCAGATCAGACATATGAGTTTAATAAGTTTTGGGGATTTATTCGTGAGAAGCAACCAAAGGCTGTGATTTTCTCTGATGTAGGTCCTGATGTCAGATGGATTGGTAATGAGCGTGGTTATGCTGGTGAGACTTTCTGGAATACTATTGATTCTTCAAAATATGGTATTGGTGATACGAGATCATGGGTTCCTGCATATTTGAATGTTGGCGAGGCTGGAGGTCCTGATTGGAGGGTTGGTCAGTCTGATACTTCAATCCGGGGGCGTTATCATACTAAGTGGTTCTGGCATAAAGATGACAAGCCTAAAAAGGTAAAAGATCTGGTTGATATCTATTTTGGATCTGTCGGACGGGGTTCTGTGCTTATGCTTAATGTACCACCTACTCCAGAAGGATTATTCGACGATAGGGATGTAGCAGTCTTGTATGAATTTAGAAAGACTATAGATGAAATTTTTTCCAAAAACCTAATCGACGGTGCTACTCTTTCAGCTTCGAATGTTAGAGGTGGCTCAGATTCATTCTCGCCACAGAAGTTGATTGACGGAGATCTTGATTCTCACTGGGGGGCTGATGATGCTCTTCTCTCTGCTTCGGTTGAGATAAAGTTGCCTGAGGCGAGAAAGGTTAATGTTATTTCTCTCAGTGAGCCGATTGCTCTGGGGCAGCGCATTGCAAAGTTTCGGGTTGAGGTCTATCGTGGTGGTCGTTGGAAGGTAATTGCTCGTGAGACAACTATTGGAAATAAGAGATTGTTGAGGGTGAATACTGTTACTTCTGATAGATTCAGGGTAGTTGTGGAAGATTCGCTTGCAACAGTTTGTTTGTCTGAGATTGGGCTATTCTATGAAGATGGGAGATTGCTTGCTAAGAAATAATATTAAAAAACTTATGTGAAAAAGTCTCCCGGCGGGGAGGCTTTTTTTATTTTATTGCCTGTTTGTCTTTCTATATGAAGATGGTGAGGTGTTGAAGATCTCCCTAAAGGCTCGGTTAAAATATGAGAGATCGTGAAATCCCGACTCGAAAGCGACTTCCACAATCTGCATGTCTGTATTCCGAAGAAGCTCGGCTGCTTTCTCTACTCGTCTGCGTTTTGCATACTCCATGACTGATTCGCCTTGATGCTCTTTGAATAGTTGGGCAAGTTTAGTTCGCCCTGTTCCCACCTCTTTTGCAATCTCCTCAAGGGTGAATTTTTCTGAGAGCTTTTTTTCAATCTCTTTCATTATTGTCCAGTATAATTTTTCATGCTTTGAGAATTGTTTCTCTGTCTTTCCTATTATCTTTTTGTATTCGTCGTAGAGGATTTTGATGAAGGCCTTGAATAGGTCAAAGGTCTGATCAACTGGTTTGGGAAAATTATCATTAAAAGAGTGTATGATGTTAAATGCTAATGTTGCAAGGCGTATAAAAGTTTCATCATTGACTGATATCTTAAAGGCAGATGAAGGCTCATAGAAGAATGGTTCAATTAGAAAGTAGCTTAATCCTTTGTCTAACTTTTGCATCGATAGTATTGGGTCTACGATTTCAGGAAGAAAGGCAAAGCTTGCATATCTGATAAGTTTATTTTCTTTGACAGATATAGAATGATTTATATTTTGTCCTATAAAAAAGATATCTCCCTTGGAAACAGGAATTTTTTTACCTTCGATTTTGTGCGTTGCCTCGCCTTCAAGCACAAATACTATTTCAAGAAATGTATGATAGTGATAGAGACCTGCATGACCGCTCTGAAATTCTCTGAAAAACGGCATAATTGAGAATGTTTTACCTAGTTCTGTGAAATTTGCCTCAACTAAAGGCTTTTTGTAGGTTGATGTGCCTAGTGTTTTTCGTCTCTCTTCGCTTATATCGAGGAAAAAGTGTTTTTTTAATTCATTGTAGAGATTATCCATTTAAAAAAATTATATCAGACTTTTTCAAATAAAAAAAGCCTGATATTTATATTAAAAATTAAAATTCGATGTAATTATGAAAGGCAGAATGCTGCGTTTGCTGCTCCGAGTAGGGATGTTGAGTAGTCTCTGACAAGGAATACAGGGATATCTTTTAAAAATAATTTCACATTAGGATGTGCATTTTTTACAAAGTTCTCCATGAAGATGTTGTCTTCTAAGAAGTGTCGTTCATCTTTGGATATTATTCCACCAGCAATATACATTCCTGCTGTTGGTAGAAAGACCGCAGCGTAATTTCCTGCCATTTTGCCGTAGATTTTTCTAAAGAGACGATGGACTTTTTTTGCTTCATTGTCATTATCTGCAGCCTTTGATATTAAATATGGCCATTTGTCTCGATCAGAGTTGTATATTTCTTCTATAGTAAAGGTCTTTTCTATTCTGTTCGTCTCGTACATGAATTCAAATATGTTTTTTAGTCCTCGCCCTGAAGCGAATGCCTCTACGTCTGGATTTTCATTATTTTTTTTTGTAAAAAACTCATTTAGAGCTGAAGATTCCTCGTCAAAGCAAGGAAAATCAAAGTGCCCGCCCTCTGATGGGAATGCTACATATGAATTATTGTGTTCAACAATAAAGCCTACTCCAAGACCTGTTCCTGCTCCTACGATTGAACGGGCAATCCCTCGCCCGTCAGGAGTTCTTCCATCTGCGTGAGGTAGTTTTTTTATTTTATTTTCATCTTCAACATCTAGTAATGGGATTCCGTAACTTAGTGCAAGAAAATCATTTATTATTGTTACTGGGATTTTTAAGTAATCTTGTAGTTCGTTACCGTCTATAATCCAATCTGCATTTGTTATTCTGCATTTGTTATCCTTTACAGGTCCAGCAGCACTTATGCAGCACATGTCAATTTTTACTTTAGGGTGATGTTCTTGTATCTTATCTAGAGTCTCTTTTACTATTTGTAAAAAATTTGTTACACTCTTTGTTTGAGTTATTGTTTCAATTATAATCTCGAATTTTTTGTCTTTCTCTCCTACTAGAGCAAGATTTGAGTTTGTTCCTCCAATATCCCCAGCAAGTATAAATTTTTCAAAGTTGCTTTTTTCTGTGAAGATTTTAAGTTCCAAGATGTTCCCCCTGTTTTTGGTTATTATTTTTTTATTAGATAATCTTCTAGCTCATTTTGTAGAAGTGTGTCTTTTTGAAAGCCTGCTCCAAGGTGCTGCCAGAAGGCTTCTGCATATTGGCAGCCTGCAATTTTTCCTAATTCGGCATTGTAGATTTTCATCTCTTCGAAATAATTCTCCATTCGATGCATAACTTTCATCAATGTAATTTGAGATTCATGGTGTTCAAGCATCTTTACTTTATCGTCTATAGTCTCAGTAATGTTAACAAAGAAATCAGGGCTTTTTTGTTCCTTTGTAATTGGATCGATAAATGATAGTGGCATCGTGTGGTAGAGTAGAGGTCGTACATCAAGTGGCGGTTCCTTTGTTTGCATGTTTGGTAGTGTTGATAGAAAGGTCGCAATTTCAACTATGTTGGAGGTTGTTCTGTGATCAATGTGGTAGTCGTTTGGAAGGTGAGTTAGAATTATTCCTGGATTAACTGCACGGATAAGATCTAGAACCTCTAGTCTAATTTTTGCATCATCAAACAGAAAGCCATCTTCTCTATCAAAACAAAAAAATTCTGCATCTAACTCTTCGGCAGCAGCTGCCGCCTCTTGCTTTCTTGCAATGATTGTCTTGCATTGTGTTGAATTAATTCCGCCTAGTCCACCTGCTGTCATTGTTGCAATTACTATGTTAAATCCTCTCTTTTTGAGCAGAGAAAGTGTCCCGCTGCAGTAGGTCTCAGTATCGTCTGGGTGTGCGTGTATAACTAATATAGTCTTTGGGAAAATATTCATATTATCATCTCCTTGTTGTCTAGCAATAGCTTTCCGAAAAATTCAGGTCTGTGAAAGTCTGGTTTTTCAGTTTTTATCTCATTCCATGTTAGGAAGTGTGGGAAATCAGAATTTTCATTACACTTGTAAAAGTTTGCTAGATATTCATTTTTCTCAGTAAAGATACAATTTGTTTTGATTATATCATAGGGAATCTTAATTGTCATTTCCCAATTTGAATTATTTAATTTAAAGGGAATATCTTTCTTGTCAAAGGTTGATATTACTTCGATTCTTTTTAGTTCTTCATCGGTTAAGAATCTCCTGTTGTGTCTGGATTCTCCAGTTGCACTTAATGGAACCCCGCAACAGTTGAATTCGAAGTTCTGGTACTCTTTTTCGTTTATTTTGATGAAAAATTCTACGCAACTATCTTGCCATACTTGGGAATTTATTGGGGAATGTTCTGCGGTTGTTTGTCTCTCTTTCACATTGTAGTATATGAATAGTGCTTCGTTGTTACGTACTATTTTGAAAAAAGTTGTGGCTGGTTCTGGGTAATTCCATCCAGATGCTTCTATTTGTACCGCTTCTAGCTTGTTAGAGTTTTTTAATAAGCTATGAATTTCTGTTAAACTTTCTAGCGTTGTTTGTCTTATTGTTAGAGATTTCATAGCTTATTATTTAATATTTTTGACTTTAAATCAAGGGTTTAGTAACATTGTAAGTTCATCTTGTGAAATATAAATATTTTTTTCGCTACAAGATTCAGCTTTGTATATTATTTCCTTAAGTTCAGAAGTTCTTGATGTAATAATCTTTAGAAAATCAGAATTTAATAATACATTTGTCTTGTTTGCGAAAAAACTAGGTCTTATTTCCATAGAATCCCTAACTAATGCTTGAAGATTGGAAAAAGCTCTGAGCAAAACTCTCAATTTAATCGGAGTTACTGTTGTTTCTACTAGATTTTGCATTTTATCATCAATATTAATTAGAAATTCGTATATAAATACGATATCCTCGTGAACCTTTTCGCTAACAATTTTAGCATCTAGGTCGTATCTCAAACATTTTCTGAGACAACAAATTTTTTCAATTATAAAGAACAAATTTTCTTCAAATACTGTAATGTTTTCCATAATATTATATCGGTAGAGTTTGTGATAACTTGACAAGAACTCTTTAAATATGCTACTTTGTAGAGGTGACCTCTTTATCCATGGAATATGTTCATGGATCAATTAAAAGACCACAAGGAGGAATTGTGAAATATTACGAACTTACTGTAATCCTCAAGAAAGATGAGGAAGACTTCAAGAAGGGTTTAGAATTAGTTAAGAATACCCTAGACAAAATTGAAGCGAAAATTTTGAAAGAAGAAGATCTTGGTGTTAGAGATCTTGCTTATCTTATCAAAAAAGAAAAAAAGGCTCACTACTATTATTTCGAAGTTGATGCACTACCAGAAAGCATTAACACTGTAAATAAAGTTTTTAACCTTTCTACAGATGTACTTAAATATTTGTACATAGCTGCAGAGCAAAATTAATTAAGGAAGAATTATGAGTGCTGACATAAATCATGTAACAATTATAGGTCGTTTAACACGTGATGCAGAATTGAAATATCTACCAAGTGGGTATGCTGTGTCTAAACTTTCAATCGCTGTTAATAGAAGAAAGAGGTCTGGAGATACGTGGGTTGATGAAGTTAGTTATTTCGATATTGTGTTGTGGGGAAAGTCGGCTGAAGCTTTAGATCCTTATTTAAAGAAAGGTACTAGAATTGCTGTAGACGGAGAGTTAAGGCAGGAGAGATGGACTCAGGATAATCAAAATCGTAGTAAGATTGAGATTGTTGCCTCATCTATTCAACTTCTAGGTGGCTCTGCTTCTAACAGTGCAGGTTCTGATGCTCCACGAGAGAGGAGACCAGAAAATACAAATGTTAACAAAAATTCATCAATGTCAAATTCTAGTTTTACTCCTTCATCTTATGATGAAATGACAGATTTTGATGATGATATTCCGTTTTGATATAGGAGAAAATTATGTCTGATAAAGATTCAAAAGGACGAGATAATTATAAAGGTTCTAACAATAGACCATTTTTTAAGAAAAAGGTGTGTAGATTTTGTGCTAACAAAGGTGTTGCTGACTATAAGAAGCCAGATCAATTAAGACCTTTTGTTACAGAAAGAGGAAAAATCCTTCCAAGAAGAATCACTGGAACTTGTAGCAAGCATCAGAGAATGGTTGCAAGAGAAATTAAGAAGGCAAGAACTCTTGCTTACATAGCTTTTGCTAAAAAATAGAAAATTAAAGATATAGGAGTGTTGTCGTGAAAGTAATACTTAACGAAGATGTATATAACTTAGGCGAAGAAGGCGATGTATGTGTTGTAAAAAGCGGATATGCTAGAAATTTCCTTCTTCCAAGGAATCTTGCTGTTCCTTTTACTAAAGGAAATCTAACGATTTTTACAGCTAAAAAAGATCAAATTGAGAAGAGAAAAGAAGAGAAGAGAAAAAATGCACAATCTTTAAAAGAAAAGCTAGCTTCTCTTGTTATTGAGATCAAGGTTGCAGTTGGTGATACTGGAAAGCTTTTTGGTTCTATCTCTAATGCAAATATTGCTGATGAGTTAGCTAAGAAAGGTTTTAAAATTGAAAGAAAGAATATTTTTCTTTCAGAAAGTCACTTGCGAATGCTAGGTGAATATGATGCTACTATTAATCTTTATGGCGAAGAGAAAGCTATAGTGAAGATTGTATTGGTTGATGAGAAAGCTCCTGCTGTTGAGGCTCCTGTAGCTGATGCACCAGCAACTGAA
>JAFGXN010000156.1 GCA_016936615.1 Spirochaetales bacterium
AGAACCTAGTAATTTTTATCTGCTAATTGCTTAAAAATTTCTTGATTTTATATGATTGCATGATATACTTTTAGCATGTTCTTTAGGGGTATGAAATGAGTGTAAAAAAATTAAGTGGTTTACTTTTTATAATTGTCTTTTTTATTGCAGGATGTAAGTACGAGTATAGCGGAAAGCTACTAAGAGTTGATAAGGTGTGGCTTGGTTATGTCTATGATTACAAAGAACCAGAAACAATGACTACTGTTAAGTCTAACGTTATCTATAAGGTTGCAGGTGTTGGTGATGACCTTTATATCGCTACTAAGAGAGGATTTCAGTTCTCTACTGATAAGGGCGAGACTTGGCAGAGTTCAGCTACAATTGGTAAGAGTGTTGTTACAAACTTTTTTATTGACCCTGTAAGTAGTGATGTGTATCTCTGCTCTGAGGCTGGGCTTTATAAGAAAAATCCTGATTATACATTTTCAAAGGTAGATGTTGATGGTGAAGATATTGTTGCTACTGCTGTATTCGTAGATGAAGATAATATCTTATATGTTGGCACAAAGACTAAGGGTTTGTTCATAACTACAGATGGTGGAACAACTTGGATACAAGATGCCGGGCTTAAATTAACAACCGACGAAGAGGAAGATGCGCCGATTGATAAGGCAGCTTCGAATTTTATACCATATGATATTACTACGCATGGAGTAGATGCTAATGATCCTGCTGATCCAAGGAATCCTAAAGGGTTGATAAGGATACACCCTTACTATAGAGGTGAGAGGTTGTCTCCGTATGTTACAAGCGTTTATGTTCATAATGATATAATTTATGTTGGCTCTGATGATGGTGGAGTCTCTTTTGTGAAGAAGACAAGTGCACTAGATTCTACAACATGGAATCAGGGTGTGGATATGTTAGATTGGGAGACCTATATTGCTCCATATTTTAGATATTATGCTGATTCAAGAACAGTCAGGGATGATAGAAGTGCTGAGACATATTGGACTATCGGCACAAGGAATATAAATGCTGTCTATGCTAATGATGAGGCAATCTTTGTTGCTACTCCTAATAGAGGAATTGCTGTAACGGTATTTCCTGATAATGCGGAGCAGTTAGAGAATACCTATGGTGAGGTTCAAGAGACTGATATATATGGGTCTAAGGTTGATATTAAGGGTAATTCAGAGTATGAGATGGATGAGAATGGAAGATTTGTTTATAATACTCTTTATGGTATTGGTATTGATAACAAGCCAAAGAAGGTTCAGAGATTCTCTTGGGCTGAGTATAATACCTCAGGGCTTAGTGTCTACACGCCAGAGGGTAAGATTCCTCCAATTCCACCTACTGGACAGAAGCTACCAAGTAACAATGTTAAGTCTATAAGATTTGGAAGAATTTCAAGACGTCAAGGAAAGACACCATATAATTTGATCTATGCTTGCACTCCAAGTGGATTAGCTGTAGCTCATTATAAGAGAGATACAGGTGGTTCAGTAGTTATTTCATCTTCCAGTCTTCCTTGGAGCCATTACCATAAGGATCCAACTACAATTGGAGAGTCTACAAGGGCTAATGATGTTTACATTACTAAGGATGCTGATGGAGATGATGAGTATGTTTATCTAGCGACAGATGGACAAGGCTTGATTCGATTAAAGTGGACAAGGACTTGGATGGATAAGATACGTGTTGAAGGGTTTGAAATTTATGATGAACTCGAAAAGATGTAAGCTTTTGTAATGTTCTTTTTTCTAAAGTTAAAATCTATAATAAATATTGATAAAGAGACCTCTTCGGGGGTCTTTTTTTTTATTTGAATAGAAGCTTTATTCCTTTTATTAGAGAAATTAAGATTAATATGCCAACTAATGTGAATTTTATTATTGTTGCTGATTGAAGAAGTATGTAGCCGAGGAAGTATTCATTGGGGTGGGCTATTAATACTGAGATTATAAAAATTTTTTCAAGGATATCTATGCTAGCTGTTATTAGTAGGATTGATAAGAGAGCAAAACGTTGTGTTAGTTTGTTTTCAAAAAACAGGTAGTTTATGATTCCGTAGAAGCTTAGGGTGTATCCAAAAATGAATAGAAAGTCAAATATTAAGAGTAGTATATAGTATTTTGTTCCTTCCTCTCCATATGAACCGACTATTCCTCTTAGTGTTTCGTATGAGTAGAATGCTTTGTATTCGATCATTCCGTTGTGACCACTGTTGAATTGAAATCCTCGTGCTACAATCCATAACCAGAAAGCAAAGATAAGAGCTAATATTGCAAAACTTAATCCACCTATGTTTTTGTAAGTCTCTTTTTTTAATCCCATATTAACTCCTCTATCAAATTTACTTCTAAATTTGATAATCTCAAAGTCTATTCAATTAAATCTTTGTATGCAACAGTTGTAAAGGTGTTTTTTCCTGCAAGTTTTGCTTTATATAGTGCGATATCAGCAAATTTAATTAGCTTGCTTGCATCAATAATATCTCCTGGTGAAGTGTGACATATTCCGCAACTTACTGTTATGCTTTTGTTATCATCGTCACGAATCTTTCTTATATGCTCAAATATTCTATTTATCACAATCTCAGCGCCCTCTTTGTCGCAGTATGGTAGCATTATAGAGAACTCATCTCCGCCATATCTTGCAGCTGTGTCATAGTTTCTTAGAGTTTTTTGTAGCGTCTCTTCTTTCTTATTCATGGTATATCGAGATTTTATGTCAGAGGTTCTCAGGTCTGATCTGAAAATTTCTGCTATTGTTGTTAGTATTTTATCTCCTTGTTGGTGGCCTAGGTTGTCGTTTATCGATTTAAAATTATCGACATCTATCATTGCTAATGTAATTGGGAAAAAATGATTATTTGCCATACTCGCAAGCTCGTTAACTCTATTTTGAAATGTTGTATGGTTGAGTAGCCCAGTCAGACTATCCTTTTCCGCGAGGAGTTTTAGTGTTGTGTTTTTATTTTCAAGATCTTCATTTCCTTCGATAAGTTGTTGGTTAAGTTCCTTTATTTTCTTGATTGAATCGCGAATCATTTTTTCTAGTTGAACATTTAATTTTCTGTCTTTATGAAAGGCTTTTACGAATTCGATGACAAGCGAGTAATCCATAATTAGTATCAGTGAGAAAAACCCGTATTCTGTGAGATAGATCATTTTCATGAGACCGCTAGCAGTTAGTATATCTAAGGAGGCAACGATTCCAAAGAAGCTAAACCCTATGGCAAATATTAACATCTCAGAATCCTTTATCTTCATATAGTACCTGATACAATATGATATAAAAAATGCAACTTGAATGAAGACTGTTAGTAGTTCTAGTATGAGTAATATTCCTGGTTCTGATTCATAGTAGACTATTGGATTGCCTAATATGTTTATAGCTTTTACTGCTGGATTTTCTGAGTCGAGGAATAGTGGGTGGTTTATCCATGGTAGGAATATGAAAGCAAAGTTTATAATAAAAAAGATATAATCGTGGATACTCATTTTTTTTCTTGTTTTTTTTATGATAAAAAATAAAAAAGAGAGTGACATCAGGGCAATTGTTGAAAATTGCCCTCGTTGTAGCCAGATTGCCTCTTTTATGCTTGTAGCATTGTAGAAAAAAGCACAGAAGAAGTTGTATGCTGCAACTGAGAGAGAGACAAAGGCGAAATTTAGATTGTCTTTTTCTTTTTTTGAAAAAATAAAAAAGATCAGGTGGCATATTCCTGCGTAGACTGCGACTGAGCCCATTATCCCAACTGCTATTCCGTGGCTAGTCATCTCGTGGCTCCTTGTTTGGCTCATGTATCCAGTTGTATATAAAATATCTGTTTTTTCCCTTTTTCTTTGCTAGATATAGTGCCTCGTCTGCATATCTGACAAGCTCTTTCCCGTCGGCTGATTTGAAGTTTTCTGATGAGACTGCGCCTACGCTGATTGATATATCCCCATCGTAGCCTTCGACTCCTATAATCTCTAGTTGACTGTAAATTCTTTCAAAAACCTTTTTTATTCCATCGGTATCACAGTATGGTAGAATTATTCCAAACTCATCTCCTCCATACCTTCCTGCAATATCATAGCTTCGAATGTTTTTATCATCACAGGCTATGTTCTTTCTATTCAGGCTTATCTTGAAGAGCGATGATACTGTCTTTAATAGTTCGTCTCCAGTCTGATGTCCATATGTGTCGTTTATTTTCTTAAAGTCATCTACGTCAATCATTGCTACAGAGAGTGTAAAATTATGTCTTTGAGACATATTTACTAGCTCGTCTAGTCTTTCTTGAAAATTTGCATGGTTAAGAAGTCCAGTTAACCCGTCTTTTTCTGCAAGCCTTTTGAAAAGATTGTTCTTCTTTGATAGTTCCGCATTGGTTTTAGATAGTTTTTTGTTGAGTTCAGAAATTTCTTTGGATCTCTCTTCTACCTTTTCTTCTAGTTCGTGGTGAAGTTTTTTTTCTCGTTTAAAAACAATGTAGAATTTTCTCTGTAGATTAAAATTTATAAGCAACAGGATCACGAATAGTGTGTATTCAACAATGTATGCGGAATTTATGATGTTGAGTGCTATCAATATATCATTGATGATTGCTGCGATGAATATTGCTAGAGAAAAAATGCTTGGGAATTTTACATATTTTTTTTGTTTAGTTGTTATTAGGATTACTTTTACAAAGATTAGTGTTATACAGGTTAATACGAAAATACATTCGATTATTATTGCTATGCCAGGTTTTGATTCATAGATTGTGAATGGTTTTGCAAAGAAGGAGAGAGATTTTTCGTGGACTCTATGCACTGACAGTGTTAGGTTTCCTGGGATTAATGGTATTATTGCAAATAGAATATTGGTCACGATAATCAGAATATCTGTCTTTTTAAAATGTCGTTTTTCTTCTTTTATGAAAAAGATCCAAGCTGCTAGATTGATAAGTGCAATGGTTGAAAATTGAGCACGTTGGTACCATATTGATATTTCCGGGATTGAACTGCTGTAGAGTAGGGCTGTAAATAGTTGGTAGAGTGAGATTGAGAGTGCTAGCAGCGCAAAGTTGAGGTATATTCTGTTTTTATGTAAAATTACGTGAAGTGTTGTAAAGAATGCTGCGATATATAGAGAAATTATAGATATTGTTAGTAATGTAACACTAACCATGTTCATATATTAATATTAGTCTAAATCTTTCTTTTTTCCAAAATACTGCTAATCTTTTTTTATCTCTTTTAGCGGATTTATCCTGTCAAATTTCTTTTTCCCAGCAGAGATCTTTCCTTTTGGGTGGAATATGTGGATTTCAAAGTGGAGATGCGGTCCAGTTGAACGACCAGTGTTACCTATTTTTCCAATTATTTGTCCTTTTTTTATAGCTTGGCCTGACTTTAGGTTAGGTTTCTCACGCATGTGAGAGTAGAACGTTGTCCACTTCTCTGCCTTTGGATAAATTTTTGTAAGAGCTGAGGTCTTGCCGTGGTCAATTTCTGCACACCATCCAAAGGTTTCATTGTAGTATGCTGCTATTACTGTCCCATCCTCGACAGCTATGACATTCCCAGGTCGCTCGTTATCTCTTATTATATAGCCTGATTCGTTGATGTATGCAATATTGCTGACATTTATTATGTCTACTGCAAGATGGGGTTTTGCAGTTTCTCCGCCAAAAGGGTCTTCTCTGGATTCCTGATAGCCGCTGGATATTCTAAAACCTTTTCCATCTGCCTCTCTATTCTCAACTCTTACAGGAAATCCACTTCCTTCGATTATAGTGGTATAGAAGGAAAGAGGTTTGTTTAATGTACCTTTGTTAAGTTCTAAGAAATTTCGAGCCTGAAACTCATGGTTAGGAAGCCTTGAGAATTCGTAAGTAATTTCAGGAAAACTTACAGCCTCTTTAATATTCTCTGCGATCATTTGGTATACTTGCTTGCGCGCTGGAGATCTAGCATCCATCTGCTCGATCATTCTCAATACTGAGAAATAGGCCATCTCCTTGTTGTATTCAATTGCGTTGTTATAATCTGCTATTGTATAAAAGAGCCGGTTCTTCAGATTTTGTATATTATTCAGGTTACTTATCTCTGCCTTGTTGTATTCTACTTCAATCTTGTGTGCAACTGCTGCAAGATTATTAGCATCTTCATTCAGGTTCAAGATAAACCCAAAAATCATGGAGGGGAGTGCTATTAAGGTTATTAGAAGAACAAAAAAATTGGGTGATGAGAGTAGTGTTGTTCTATTAGTTTCAGGTTTAGCCTGTTTGATACCCTTTGCAGAGTCTTCGATCTCTTTGAATTTCTCTTCTCTGTTAAATATGTTATCTTCTAGGAGAAATGTTAGGTTGTCTATTAGCATATCTAATTGCAGTTTGGTCTTGTATATTCTAATTAGGTTGATACCGTACTCTTTTATTGTTCCGTTTATATTTACAGTCCAATTTGCTTTTGACGATTTGCTTCTATATTTTGTAATTTGCCAAGTATTTATCAGTATTGTTTTGTTGTCTTCGAAGGTGAAAAACTCTTGTATAGTTACGTTATAGGAGGTCTTGAAAACATTTATAAAGTATTGGCTATTTGATTTATTGTTTTTCTTGAATTTTAATATTTCAGATTCTTGGCTGCTATGAGTGAGTATTTTTTCTTCTATTATTTGCATCAAATAGTTTGCTTGCTTGCTATACATTTTGCTTATTATACTAAAAAAACAATCTTTAGACAAATAGTTTATCTTAATTGGCTAAAAGAAATGGGTTAAGCTTGTCGTATTTGCCTATGTATGAGCTATATTTTCCATTTTCTGTATAGAATCTGAGCTCAAAATATAGACTTGGATTTGTATTAGTTCCAGAATTTCCGATTTTACCTATTGTTTGTTCTTTTTGTATAGTTTCTCCAGATTTATACTGTGGTTCGTCTTTAAGGTGTGCGTATACGCTAGTGAATTTTTTTATTTCGGGGAAAACCTCTTTTATCTCGGGTGTGATTGTGTGGCTTATCTCTACTGTCCAACCAAGTCTTTCGCTGTAGTAGGCTGTTTCGATTAATCCTTTTTCGATTGCAACGACATTGCCTGGGGTTTCGCTATCTCTGACAATATGACCACCCTTTGTTATATGGGCGATATTGCTGACATTGATTATTTCAATAAATTCAGAGTCGGGGGAGGTGTATTTTTTTGAAATTCTAAAGCCTTTTCCATCGATTTCTCTTCCTTCAACTTGAACAGGAAAGCCTAGGTTCTCAAATACAGGCTTTGCAAAGGATAGTGGTTTGTTGGATAAGCCTTTGTTGTTCTTTATGAAATTGCTAGCTTCGGATTCTGATGAAGGTAGGCGAGAAAATTCATATGTAATCTCAGAAAAAGTCACAGATTCTTTGATGTTTTCAGCAATAATCTCGTAGGCAACCTTTCTCGACGGAGAATACTTTGTCATCTCCTCTTTCATTCTTAATACTGTGAAAAATGCCATATCTCTGTTATATTCAAGAGCATTGTTATATTGGTTAATCAAACTATTTAGTTCATTCTCGACATTCTTCATCTTCTCAATATTGTTCAAACCGATCTTGTTATATTCTGATGCGAACTTCTTGTTGTATTCTGTCATAATTGTCTTTTCGGTATTCATTCCTATTAGATAATCAGTGGAAATTCCAACAATTAGAATGGTTGCAAGAAGTGCAATCGGCAGGATTGGAGATTGCCAGCCTTTCCAGCTGATAATCTTCTGCATAGTGCGAGATCTGCCAACGCTTTTTTGAATCTCTTCTGGAATCTTGAAATCTCCAGTTAGGTCTTGGCTTTTTTCAATCTCTTGAAAAGGGATATAATCGACAATTGTTGATGTTCGTTTTATATTTGTAGTTAGTTCTTCTAATTCAGAGGTTAAGTAACGAATAAATACAGGTCTGGAATTTTTATCTAGTGAAAAGACTCCCCAGGAGTCCTCTTTCATGAATTTCCACATTCTATATATTATGGATACTCCAGAGTCAAGAGTGAAGATCTCTTGTATAATTAGCTCGTATGCTGAGACCTTCGCAATATTTATAAAGAATTTTCCGCCGACTGTGCTTGCTCCTGAACATTTTACATGCGGAGAGGTGTAGGTCTTAGAGTCGCCCAGCCATTTTTCTGAGACTTCAATTATTTCGTCGATTAGTTTTGCGTTTTTATTTAACATTGCTTTTTATTATAACTAGAATAAACAATTATTACAAATACA
>JAFGXN010000157.1 GCA_016936615.1 Spirochaetales bacterium
TATATAGAATAATAACAACGCAAATGCAAAACCTCAATGCACAGATACAGCCATTTGAGTAATTTTTCGCAAAACGTAAAGATAATAGAGAAATTTAATAATTATGTATCAAATATTTAATCTTATTTTAAGAAAAAATGCCCTCTAACTGAATAGCTAGAAGGCATATAAAACTTACTATTGGGGATAAAATTCCCACATAACTGGAGTATTCACTATATCTGTAGTCTCTGTAGCTCCATCCCTTTTTATCCTGTACGGAACATCCATATGGGTCCAAGAGAACCCTGGAACAGCCTTTCTCGCCCACAGGTAGTCAAACTCAGCCTTCTTTGTACAATGATCAGAATGAGTACAAACTCCATCCTCATAGATACAAGGACCACCAACAGCATCAGCCTTACCAGAATCAATATGCATATGATAACGGATCTCTCCTGGATATATTCCTGAAATCTGCAAGAATTCAGAGGCTCCACTATCTGCGCTTCTAGCAGAAATTCTAACAGAGCGCCAATTCTCAGGAGTTCCCCAGAAATTTTTACTCTGATAATACAAATCAGCCAGCATTCCATCAATAGTCAGATATCGCGGTCTAATACCTTGTAAAACATATCCACGACTATAATCAACAGCCCAATGGTTATTATATCCTGCAAGATATCCTCCAAAGACATCTCCTCGAGTCCAGCTATTATCTTGCCAAGTATCACCAGGCTTATGTAATGGAAGCAAAGATTTAACCTCAGGTGACTCCTCATTCCTAGTATAGGTCGCAGGCACACTAAATGCATGATATATAGATCTATTTATCTCGGTAACCCACTCTTCATCTGTTATATCCCTAGCGCCCATAGCTGAACCAGAGACACCGCTAACCTTTCTGACTCCATTTACTAGCATATAGAACTCTATCCAGAAATAATTCTCTCCAGCAGCAACCTTACTCTCCGAAGATCCAACAATAAAACTCTCATCATCTGCGCCAAGTTCATATTTCGGCAAGGATGGATTAAAGACATTTATTGTTGAAAAGTCAACTGGAAAACTAGTCATACTTGAGTGATACAAGACATAACCATCAGCACCCTCAACAGGTGTCCAAGAAACAGAAATAGAGTCATAATTCTCTTTAACAGAAGCAGCAAGACCAGAAACACCATTATCAAACAACTGCTGTATAGCAATTTCTGAAGCATTTAAATCTGCGAGATTAAGAACGTCTCCCTGCAAATCAGGAAGAAGAGTTTCATATGCAGCTCTAACATCTGTGATATAAAAATAATCTCGAATAACTAGATCTGCATCCTCTGGAATCGCATCAATCTTAAGCTCAACTATTCTAGGTTCTGCCTCTTCTAATTTAAAAACCTTACCAAGAGCTCCTACGGAAGCTTTTTCATCTTCGGTCAAGGCATCATACTCTCCCCTAACTGTTGCAACATATGCAGCATCCATCAAAGTCAAATCATCTTTTGAAGGAAGGCTCTGCAATAACAAATCAACATAATAAACCTTCACAGAGAGCAATCTATCTCTCAACTCCTGAGGAACTAGAGCCTTTTCATTCTCCTCAAGATTGTTAAATGCATTAAAGGCTTGGGATAATAGAGGAAGAACCTCAAATGTCACCTCAGAAGGAATCGCCTCAATCAAGATAATAACCTCATCACTATTAGCAAAGGCTGCAGCAAAGCCAGCAAGTTTTTCATAGTTATGAACAAAACCCTTTTGAGCAATTGTCAAAGAGTTATAAGATTCCCTAACATCAATAAATGCATCTCTATCTGAAGCTGCAATCAAATCCAACTCAGGAAGGGCATCAATCTTAGCAATAACCTCACTAGCAGCAGCCTGGTCCTCGGCAGATGAGCGAAGAAAATTTATGCGAATCTCTGACTCAATTAGCTTGCTAAGATTTGTCACTAAATCTTTGTGAATTTGGCTCAGATTATCATAAGCATTTCTAGCCGAAACAATCAAAGGCTCATTGTCTAAGACAATCTCCTCAACAGCAGGAATAGATTCTATCAAAGCAACAACAGCATCTGCATCTTTTGAGCTTAACTTAGGTGTAAAAAACTTCTCACCCACAAAATAACTCTGCCCAGAAGCAGTAACAGCATAAATCTTTACATAATACTCTTGACCATTCACAAGGCCAGAGATATTAGTACCATCAGGATTCGCATTGTCAAGATCTACCTTGCCAAGCGGAACAGAATCACCCTTCAAACCGTAATAAAGAACCTCTCCGACAGAGTCAGCAGGTCTCTCCCATGAAATAAAAGCACTTCCCTCATTTTCGACAACATCTAATCGCTGAACAAGGGATGGAGTTTTATCGCAAGAGAAAATAAATGTAGCAGCCACATAAACGGCAAGAAGATAAAAAACTTTCTTTCTCATTTTACCTCCAAAAATTGTATTTAATGTAATACAAGACAATAATACCAATACTAATATAATACGTCAATTCACATAAGTCAAATTTCGAGAAATTTTTCACACTATGTGAAAAAACCAGTGTGCTAACCTTTCTTTTTAGCACACTGTTAATATCTTACAAACCTGGATAAAAATCCCACATCATGCGAGTATTTGTTACTCCTCTTGCAACCGAACCATTCCTCTTAACCCGATAAGGGGTATCAATATGTGTCCAAGTAAATCCTGGAACAGCTTTTCTCTCCCAAAGATAATCTCCATAATTATCTTTGCCACAAGAATGGGTACAAACACCATTTACAGAATCATCAGCTCCATACCAAACAGGTGCGCCTCCAGGGCTATCAACATATGAAGTATTTATGTGCATATGATAACGAATCTCCCCAGGATAGACTCCGCCAATCGAGATAAACTCAGAAGAATTCGCCAAAGGCGAGCTAGCAGTTATGCGCACATTTCGAGCACCACCATCCTCATTCGAGATTAAATCAGCCATATATCCGGTTATTGTCAAATAACGTGGCTTAATATTCTCAAAGATATAGCCTCTTGCATAATTTTTACTCCAATAACAGTTAAAGCCTTGAATTCTTCCACCAAAAGAATCTGTCTTGCTAGTACTATTATCTGACCATGACGAACCAGGCTTGTGCAGAGGAATCAAAGACTTATGCTTAGGCGAAGTATCCTCATTTTCATATACTGGAACCTGAGTACTAAATGCAACATAGATAGAGTAATTTATTTCACGAATCCACTCTTCATCTGTCAGATCTCTCAACCCTATAACTGGTCCTGCAAGCTGACCAAATTCCCTCACACCGTTAAATTCAACAAAACACCTAATCCAGAAATAATTGTTCACGATCGGCGCCTTCTCCTCTGCCGAGCCAATCCTGTAAGTAAACTCAGAATCTCCAAATTCATACTTCTGTAAATCTTCAGAAAAACCGCTATAAGTCGACTCATCCGCAGTTGGATCTGTTGCAAAATTGTGATATACAATATATCCCTCTGCAAACTCTACCCCATCCCAGGACAAGTCTATATACTCTGTAGAACTCTTGTCACTTGCAATAAAATTTTCGATATTCGAATCCAAAGCAACAAGCTGATTTTTTCTTGCCTCGATAGATTCAAATTTTTCCTTATTAGAAAGAAACCCTCGATAATACGGATCTAAGCCATGAAAAAGTTTAGCAACCTTCTCAACTTCTAATTTATCCTCGAGTAGAAGATCTACAGCATCTGGAAGATTAGCAATTCTCAAATCCACATATTCAGACTCTGCTAAGAGAAATTCATCAAACCTTACAACCATCAATTTGTAATCATCAGAATACCCATCATAAGCCTTACGAATACTTAAAATCTCCGCACCTTGCTCCAATGTAATCTCTTCTAAATCCGCTATTACAGCAATCCTGATATTAAGAACATTAACAATATGCTGCTCCTGGTCAAAGTAGGAGATTAAATCAAACAAAACCTGACGATTTGAAATCAACCCTTTTCTTGAAGGAGAAAAAGATTCATACTCAGCAAAACAGGAATTCACCAACGGAAGATGTTCAGCTAAAATCTCATACCGCCCTGGCAGCTGATTTATCCGATCAATAAAAGCTAATGCAATCTCCTCATCTGTCAAAGATTCTTCCAACGATTTGATTCGCTCTTCTAGCAAAACTAAAAAAGAGTAGTTATTAACTTTTTCTTTTTCAATGCTTATCAAATCCTCATAAGAATTCCTAACAACAATTAGCTTATTCTTGTCATTCAAAGTCAACGATGCATACTCTGGCAGTTCATCAATCATTGAAGCAACTTTCTCTCCAGGAGAAAGAACCTTTTCCGCAGGAACAACCTCAACCTGTTTTGTCCCTATCACCTTCCGAGAAATATCTAAGAACCTTAGTTCCACGATATACTCCACCCCATTCTTCAAACCTGTAATAACAGTACCTTTCGAATTTTTTTTACCTGAGAAAAGTATCAGTTCAGATCCCTTCTCACCGTAATAAATATCAAGCCCAAATGCTAACGGTGGATTAGCCCACGTTATTAAGACAGCCCCATCGTCGGGGGTAGCTTCGACTTGATATGTCGGTTCGGTAGAATTACCACAAGAGAAGAAAATCGCAACACACAAAAGCATTGCAAGTCTTTTTCTTGCTTTCATTTTTTAAAAAAGCCTCCTTTTTATAATATAACTGTACCGAATTGTGTGCTTGATCAAATATCTGCATATTCTTACACAAAATTCGGGATTTTCCTGCCATAAATACATAAATATTCACGATTTTTTATATTTATACTTTAAGCACACAATTAGTAACACTTACATGTTATCCCTTATGAAAAAAATTAAAAGCGTATAATACACTATTTTTACCAAAACATATAAAAATTAATCTAAAAATAATTTAAATCCTCACATAAATTAACGGTTTTTAATGGAATCTTTATAATCCCCCTCCGAAGAGGGGTAAAATTTACATAGAGACAAAACCTACAATCTCAAAATTTGATTGATCAAAATGAGTCCATCCGCCATCTCGATCTCCACTCTTGTTATACTTTTCCAATATCAAATCAACATAGCCATCCCTATCTGGAGAAAAGGTAATTTCAACCAGCTCCCAGACCCCATCGTTGCGCGAAGCATTGCTAACAATGTAGTTATTCGACGATGGAGAGAGAACCATCGAACCATGCCCTTCAGAGGCCTGAACCCTTATCCCCGAAGGTGGGCTAGGATTATCTGAACCACCGTTCATCAAATATGCAGAAAACTTATATGTAACGTTTTTATAAACCTTGAACATCTTCTGCCTTGCAGTACCCCAACTTCTAGCATACCAACAAGAACCTCCACAGCTATTTGAATCACAAAACCAGAGAATATTTCCAGCACTTCCTGTTGCGTCAGCAGAATCTCTCCTAACATAGCAGTAAAAATAATTAGCCCAAGATCTCTCATCCCGTCTAAATGGTCCAGAACTTTGTTGGCTTTCAACTCCAGTCCACCCAATATAGACAAGATAAGCATGTGCATCAATCTGCCACCCAGGAGCATCACCACCAGTAGAAGAAAAATTCCAATTTGGCAAACCAACACCATCTTCAAAACCCCTATTAACAAGATTAACAACAGTTGGATTATTCACAGTTATCTGGCCAGAGAAAGTCCCGACATTACCAGCTTTATCAACGCAATTAAGACTATAACTTTGAAGCCCTGCAACATTCAGATCAAGCCCATCTGTATAGAAATCCACAACATCCTCATTCGAAGTAAAAAAGCTAGAATCAAAGACAGCTCCAAAATTTATATTTGGCTGAGTCAATAGAATCTCAGGAGAAGTTGTATCTACCACCATAACCAATGGATCGCTGGAATATTCCAAATCCCTCGAATAGAGCACAACACTATACTCTCCGTCAACTAGATCTTGATCAAAAGTCATCTCAATAGAGACAGAACCTGATGAATCCACAACGGCAGGAAAATCATAGACAAAGCCAAGATTATCCTCATACAAGATTAAGGAGATCTCAGAATCTGCAGGGCCTTCAACCCAAATCCAAATATCATTAACCTCACTTGTATAAGAATCATTGTTCAAATATCCTGTATCATCACTTGGGTCAAGCCCTAATACCAGATAATCCCCACTAACAGAAGAATCTATATCCGCAATCTGCATAACCCCGCGCATCTGCAACAACGCACCATTCTTAGCTGTCGAAACTTCAAGAACCGATACAGCAGAATCAATTGCAACTTCTCCTGCATCCTTGAACCCAAGATATTCACTCCAAAAATATGAAGTAAAACTTCTTCTAGGATTAGCCTCAACCTCGGCTTGTAATTCCGCCTTTGCAGAAGCCTTCGAGTTAATAAGAATCTCATACTCTCGGATCTTATTAAAAAGCGCATCAAGTAAACTTTTTTCAGAAGAGAGCAAAATCTTAACAGGATTTGAAAATGACAAATAGTCAGCTCTAGCTGCATCAACGAGAGGCTTATCCTCGACAGTTACAGTGTCAATACTCATCGCCAAAACAGTAGAGTGATCTAAACGAAACTGCGCTGCTGTCTCTAGTTGCTCGATACGAAGCTCACAGGCCTCAAGCGTAGAGAGATTATCAACTAGAAGCTGTTGATCTCCAGTAAGAGAATCAAACTCAGAACGCACAGCAACAACATCAGGCTTATCGGAGAGATTAATCAAGTTTGCTGCAGGCAAACCATCAATCAAGGCTTCAACATCTGCTGCTGCCGCGTGGTCAGCGACAATCTCATCCATTCTAGTTAACAATTGATTATACTTTGACAGTTCAGCCGCAGACAGCAACGCTTGCTGGGCAACTGAAAGAGCTGTAAATGCATCCTCCAAGCCATTTACTGAAGCTAAATCTCCAATCTCAAGCTCATCAACGTATAAATCACCAAGACTGACCCTAAAATCATCGACCTCCTGCTCATACCCCTCAATAGCAGCCTCAGCATCTACGAGTTTCTGATAATTTGTAACCAGAAGTTTCTGACGAGCTAGCAACCCGGAGTAATTAGAAGAGGCAGAATCTACTGCTGCCTTATCAGAATACTGGATATCGACAGGCAAATTATCTATTTCTTCTATTATATTAGTCGCAATTGCCAAGTCTTCTTGCTCAATCTGCTCGATTTTATCATACAAATCAGTGAAAAATTCTGAACTAATCTGAGGAAGCAATTTTTCCTGAGCTAGTGAAGATAAGAGTAGATAGGCATCCTCAGCTGTCTCAATATCAGCAAAATCCTCAGGGACAACAGTGTCCACAGTCAAACTAGCGACATACCCATAATTAGCAAGAAAAAGACTTGCTTCTAATGCAGCAGCTGCATCCTCAGCCTCTAAATCCGAAATTTTATCTAGCAAACTATTAAAAAAGCTCTCATCAAAAGAAAACTCATCCTTCGCTAAATCTGATAATTCCTGATATGCGACTAGCGCCTCCTCAACCCTTGGTCTATCACTAATTTGAACAGTAGAGAGAGTCAACCCCACGACATCGCCATAATCAGCTAGAAAAAGATTAGCATCAACCACAGCCTGTTGCTGAACAATCTCATCAAGTAACGAATTGAAAAAATCCAGATCCACCCCATCGCTTAATTTAGCAATAGCAGCTAAAGAGAGGTTCTCAAAATCGGAGATAGCAGCCTCGACCGCGACCCTATCGCCAACCGAGACTGAATCAATGGTCAAGAAGATTACAGCTGAATGGTCAGTCTCGAATTTTAGAGCATCAGCACTTGCCTGAGCATCTTCAACCTCAAGTGCGTAGATGCGCTCGAGCAATTGATCAAAGAATAAATCTGTAACACTGACAAAGGATTGAGCCAAAGTCGAAAGAAAACCAAAAGCAACATCAGCAGACTCAACTCTAGCTCGGTCGGAAATCTGCACAGATTGAATAGTCATAGCCAAAACATCAGAGAATAACTCCTCAAATTCACGAGCATCATCCTGCGCCTCTGCAATATCAGCCTCCTCTTCCAAGGTAAAGACAGCCTCGAAATAATCAATTGCAGACTGTTTCTCATCATTAACATCTTGAATTGATAAAGATTCATCAATAGAAATAAGAGCGGCATCCTTACGAGCAATCATGCTATCCCAATTTTCAGAAGAATAATCCTCCAGAACATAAGAGGAAAAAGCATCCAGAACCGCAGTAGTCGCTGCTACCTTCGCATCTGCAAGAGCAACCGCATCTAGCTCAGCATTTGTCATGATCTCATCCATTCTAGCCAAAGTATAGTCCCGCACCGACACAATCGAATCCGCGTCAACAGAGCTATCGATAGAAGAGAGAGCAGAATTCATCGCGTCTAGGATATCTGTCCAATTTGCACTAGAATAATCATCCTCATCAAACGTTAAAAAAAGATCATCTATAGCCTTCTTGCTTGAAGCTTTCAAGGCACCAAGAGTATCATTTGGGGTAAAAATTTCATCAACGACAGGCGACCTATCACCACTTTGATTGACAGCATAAACCTCAAACCTATACGCTGAACCATTTTCAAGACCAGTAATCACAGTTCCCGAAGGATTTGGCTCCCCGAGAAATTGAACAAGCTGATCCCCCTCCTTGCCATACCAGATCTCAAATTCAGATTCAGCATCATAACTCCAAGTTAACGTAACCGAACCATCATCAATCTTGCCAGCTAAATCCGCAACAGGCTCAGGAATTTTTTCACAAGAAAAAGTGAAAACCAAAATAAAAAGCACAACTAATCCAGAATAATAACTTTTTTTCATAAAACCTCCATAATTGCCTTAAACGTTACATCAAAAGAATCATAGAGTCAAATTTAATTCTGCCAATTAATGATATTATAATAAGAAATTAAAAGTTTATTAATATAGAAAAAAACAAAGCACTTTATTATCAAATATGCAAAATGTTTTGCCTAAAAATTATTCACTCTCTCTTCTTAAGCCAAAATCTAAATTTCTACAATAAAACTCACAACAATATACTCAAAAAATTGCAGAGAAAAGCCCCTCCGAAGAGGGGCAGGAGAATGATTTCGTGAATTATTTTGTATCTGGCATTGTTGCGCCAATATTTGATCGTTGCGCATCAGTGAAAGCTGTAGAATATAGAGCGATTTTGGTGATGAACATATAAGTATCTTCTCCGTTTTCATCAGCTAAAAACAATACCCCATCCTTAGAAATTGTAAAACGAGAATCACTGCCGTTAGCTGAATCCAAATAGAGAACATCGTCAATATAGATTTTATATGAGGCTTCTGACTTAACAACTATAACTCTCTGCCATTTATCTTTAGAAACATTATTTGAGCTATAACCTAAAGTAGACAAACCGATTTTATTATCTTTACCAATAAAAAGTTCAGTATCATTTGAATTCGCCAAATCAGTCTGATAGAAACACTTCCCTTGAAAATCAGCAACTCTCATATCAAAAATAAGCGTGTATGAAGTTAAATCAGCCCCAATATCATAGGTAGCCTTTAAATTTCTTCCTGCATCCACTCCAATTCCATAGCCAGGATATTTTGCCTTGTCAGCGTCGGAACCTTCAAATTTATTCCAGTTTTCATTACCAGAACCAGAAAGATTCCACACCAAATCATTTCCATAAGTAGCCTTAAGAACATTATCATGTTTAAAGTCCCACTCACCAAGTCTTCCATAAGCCTTAATTGCTGAATCAAGACTATCTAGCTTTGATTTCTCTGCACCAAGTTTACCCTTAGCAAGATCAGACAATGACCCATAAGCAGCTAAAGCTTGCTCAACAAGAGTTTGTGATGCTGGAGTTACTGTTGCAGGGTCTAAAGCTAGAGCAGCTGAAGCAGTTGTGTTTTTGAAAGTGTCAGCTTCGGCTTGAGCTTGTGCATCTTCTGCTTCCAAATCACCAATCTTAGTCAACAATCCTGTGAAAAAATCAGCATCAATACCATTTGTCAATTTTGCCTTAGCAGCATCTGACAAACCATTAAATGCAACCTGAGCATCAAGAACAGCTTGCTTATTAGCAATCGCTACTGTTTCAACAGTAAATCCAAGAACA
>JAFGXN010000158.1 GCA_016936615.1 Spirochaetales bacterium
CTGAACCTGAGGCTACGCCCGACAGCGACACGCCTGGAACTGAACCTGAGGCTACGCCCGACAGCGACACGCCTGGAACTGACCCTGAGGCTACGCCCGACAGCGACACGCCTGGAACTGATCCTGAGGCTACTCCCGACAGCGACACGCCTGGAACCGATCCTGAGGCTACTCCCGACAGCGACACGCCTAGAACTGACCCTGAGGTCTAGTCGAAATAAAGCTCTCTGCTCATCTTCTCAAATCTGCTACCTATTGAACCTCTATCAAGCTCTATAACCTTGTCATTTATCTTGACAGGATAATAGTTTAGATATTTTATCTCGTTTTCTACAAGTCCGATAGTTACCACAATTGATTCCTCTGCATTCTTCATTCCACCCATTCCTGAGAAGATAAAATTTCCCATCGAATAGACAATCAAACCTCCGTTGTAGACCTCTATTCCGTGCAGGACATGTGGGTGGTGGCCAAGTACAAGGTTTGCTCCATTATCGATATGGCTTTGCATAATCTTTTTTATTGCATTTCCTGGTCGAGCTGAATATTCAGCCCCAGCGTGAATTGATACAATATTAAAAAACTCTTTCTCCGAAAAAATTTCTTTAAAATTTTTCAATGTCTCTTCTGTATGCCATAACATCCCAGGTCGACTCTCCGTCGCAGCTGCATCTCTCTGCCCATTAAATCCACTTCGCTCAATTGGAAAACTTCCTAGCGACATAATCTTCAGTCTAGTCTCCCGTTGCGGAAAATCAACTGAGAATGGAACAAATGCCTCGTCAATATTCAGACCAACCCCTGATGTTGGGATACTGTTTTGTGAAAGATATTTTAAAGTGTCGCGAAAACCTTGCTCTCCGTAATCATATGCGTGGTTGTTTGTAAGTGTAAAATAGTCAAACCCAGCCTTTTTTAATTCTGGCAAAACCCTTGGATTTGCCTTGAAGGTGTATGTCTTTTTCAAAGGTGTCGGGTGTGTTGTTACAGCAGTCTCAAGATTACCAATCAGAAAATCCTGTTTTTGTAGTATTGGAAGCACATCTGTAAACACAAGTTCTATCCCGTTTTTATTGTTTAACAGCAACCTATCGACTCCCCGTATAGGTAGAATATCTCCAACACCACCTAGCCAGAAGATATCTTCATCTTGAGCTAGCAATTTCTCTTGATTCAGCAGGCTAAGCATGGCTGCCCACTCTTGCAGTTCATTTAACCTACGTTGATTTATCTTTTTTTTCGCTTCTAATGTAAAAAAAACATCTCTATAAAGTTTGTACTCTCTCTCTGACGGTAAAAATTTATCGACAGCAACAGCCTTCCAGGGGAGTTTTACCTTCTCGAAAGGTAAAATTTTTACCCCTGAATCCTTCTCAATCTTATCTGGAAGTCTATTGTCTATCTGTAATCCTTTTATTTTGTCAAACTCAATAGAGTGTCGCTGATCCCAGTAGGGGAGAGCTGGCGCATAGCATACTCGACTAAGTGTATATCTCTCTGGAGTATGCTCATCTTTTTGGGAAAAAACCTCATCTACAGTTAATATCATCGTAGCCTCTTCGATTTTCTCAGTTAGCTTAAAGCTAGAAGGTAGAGTAAGCTCCTCTTTGTTAATAAATTCTCCGAGATGGTTCTCTGCTATAAAAAGATAGGTTGGTTTGCACGATACTATCCACAGTATTAGGCTTGTAAGTAAAATTACCCTGTATATTTTTGTTAAAGACTTCATAATAACCCCTTTTAAATCATGATAAAAAAATATCTCTATTTTGTAAAGCATTTTCTGTCAGCTTCAATTGCCAGGCAGATTCTCTTTGCTATTGCAAGGCATCCGTGTAGCAAGAATCCGCCAGTTACAGCCTCCCAATCTAACATCTCTCCACCGACAAAGCAGTTTGGTATCTTTTTTAGCTGAAAATTTTCATCTACCTCGTTAAAATCAACTCCGCCAGAGACTGAGATTGCCTCTTCAATTGGAAAAGGCGCAAGGCACTCAATCTGCAAGGCCTTAATTTGCTTAGCAAGGCTTACATCTTCAGAATTTTTAATCCCCTCCATCAAAAGCAGGAATTTTGCCTTATCAATCTTTAGCCTTTTTCTCAGGAAATTAGAGAGGCTCTCTTTGCTACTCTTTTTTTCAAGTAGTCTAGCTATCTCATCAAGCTCTCTATTTGGGAGAAGATCTATCTCAAGGATTGCTTTTTGGTTTTTCTCAATCTCTCTTCGTAGTTCAATACTTAACTCATAAATTCCAGGGCCTTGTAATCCTCTTTTTGTAATAACTATTTCTTTCTTTGATATTTTACCATTTATTTTCAGTTCTATATTTTTTAAAAAATTATTTTCACACCTCTGGATTAATTTTTCACTCCAATTTGTATAGAATCCACAGTTAACCGGCTTAAAGTCAACAATATTTATATTTTTTTCTTGAAAAAAACTAACCCATGATCCGTCAGAACCGGTTCTGGGGTAGCTAGCCCCTCCGAGGGCAATTATTGCGTAGTCGAAATCAGATATATCCGCAGTTATCCCATCACTCTCCACAGTGAATCTCCTTTCGTTTGAGATAGCAGTTAATTTGTGTCTAGGAAAAAACTTAAATTTCGGGTAGCTGTTTAATCTTTCAGCTATTGTCTTTAGTTGATTTGGATCTTTAATGAAAATTTTCTCATCATTTCCGATAAAATACTCGATGTTGTTCTCTTCAAGAAGCTGTTTAAGATCTTGGGATGAGAAAAGCTCTAAAAGCTGTTCAAAGATGGTTGCCTTGTCGGCGTAGTAGCTTGCCATAACCTTTGGAGCTCTGTTGTTGCTGATATTTAGTCCAGAATTGCTTGCAAGAAGGACTTTTACCCCAATTTTAGGGTTCTTGTCATAGAGATTGACTGAATAACCACATTCGCATAGGAGGAGGGCTGAAAATATACCTGTAGCACCTGCGCCAAAGATTGCAACTGTTTTCTCGATTTTCATAATTATTTATATAATAAATTCTACTAATTTACTAGTTTTTTTTGCGTTGAATTTTGCATTTAATTTTTTCATCATTGATAATTAATTAGAGGTCAATATGAAGATAAAGTATAAGATTTTTTTACCAGTTTTTTTCCTGATTTCTTTAGGAGTACTAGCTCTTACACTTGTCTCAATCAAGGTGAGTAGGGATAGTCTTACTGAGAGTATATTGGGAAGTGCTGAAAAGAGTGCAGATTCTGTTGTTCGCGAGTTAGATTATTTTGTCTCTTCTGCTACAGATATAATCAAGAACGCAGCTAGTAATCAAATGTATATTGATTTCTTCAAGGAAAAAAACCTAGATGATAATCTAGATCTTAGTGCAGAACTGTTAAACATTAAGAATATTTCAGTTTTTTATGAGACTGTAGGGCTTGTTTCGCTTGATGGTGTAATAGTTGCAAGTGATTCTGATTCTGCAATTGGGATAAATATCTCTGATAGAGATTATTTTATTGAGTCTAAGAGAATATCTAGTCAGGTAGTCTCTAATCCAGTTGTCAGTCGACTGAGTGGTAATCCTGTTTTTACAATTATGTATCCAATTTTTGATTCTGATCAGCTATCTGGTTTTTTTATGGCAGTTGTCTCGATAAATCAGTTTTCTGATTTCTTTGTGAAGCCTCTCTCTGTTGGCAGTTCAGGTTATGCCTATATTGTTACATACGATGGCCTAACAATTTTTCATCCAGATTCAAAACATGTTATGAAGAATAATATTTCCTCAAATTCGTGGTTCAAGAAGATGGATAAGCAGCACGGACAGATTGAGTATGTTTACGAAGGTGTAGATAAATTTGTTGTTTATAGCAAATATTCTAAGACTCGTTGGATTGTTGCGCTTACTGCGGACAAGAGAGATATATTAAGTCCTATTTTTTCAATGATTATGTATATCGGGATAATTGCACTAGTTGTTCTTGTGCTAGTTACAGCTGTTGTCTTTCTAATTTCATTGCAGTTAAGTCGAAATATCGTTCGTGGGGTTAAGGCTGTCGAGCAGATTTCTGAGGGGGATTTCGGGTTTGAGCTGGATATAAGATCTAAGGATGAGTTAGGTGTATTGGCTAAGGCTATAAATATTATGATCGATTCGCTACGTCAAAAGTCTCATGAGCTAGAGTTGATATCGTCGGGGGATTTGACTAGCCAGTGGAAGCCTAAGTCAGATAAAGATGCACTTGGAATATCTCTGGTAGATATGCGTCTTAGTTTGAATAAGCTGATTTCTGATATAAAATCCTATATCCAGGAGCTTAGTACAAGGGCTGAGGTTGTCTCTACTATTAGTCAGCGGATGTCTGAAGGTGCTTCTGAACAAGCAGGAACAATGGAGGAGTTGACAGCTGGGGTAGATGAGTTGACATCACAGAATAAGAATGTTCTCTCTGCAATAATTGCAGCCTCAGATCTCTCAAATGATGCTAACTCTGATGCGACTATGAGTCGAGGCGATATGGATAACTTGAATTCAGCTATAAATGAGATTTCTTTATCCTCAGAAGGTATAGCTTCTTTTGTAAAGATGATTGATGATATTGCTTTTCAGATAAATTTACTTGCTTTGAATGCAAATGTTGAGGCTGCCCGTGCTGGAAAGTATGGGAAGGGTTTTGCTGTTGTCGCAGATGAGGTAAGAGCCTTAGCAGTGAAGAGTTCCTCATTTGTGGATCAGGCTTCGAGTAAGGCTAGTGACTCTAAGGCCTCATCGTCGAAAGGGCTTGTAGCTTCAGATGCTGTTAGCTCACGACTAATAGCAATTATAGAACGTGTAGGAAAATTACATTATGAACTTGATTTGATAAAGAATATTAGTGATGAGCAGAATAAGGCTTTTGATGAGTTAGCAACTGCACTGGTTGATATTGGTTCTGTGACACAATCAAACTCTGCGTCTGCTGAGGAGACTGCATCTTCGGCCGAGGAGTTGAGCGCCTTGGCTGCAAATCTTGACACAATTGCTCAACAGTTTAAGATTTAGTCTTATTTGTTCTTTGTGACAAAGAGTAGTAATTGTCTAGCAATCTCATCTTTTGATTCTAGCTTTGTCTTGTAAATTTCCCTTTTTTTAGATATAAAAATCATCTGGTTTGTCTCGCTCATGAAGCCGCTTCCTTTTTTGCCTGTATCATTAGTTGCAATTATATCGGAATTTGCCTTCTCCATTCGTTTGATTGCATCTTCGACCAGGGCTTCTTCGCTTAGGTTGTGCTCTGCTCTGAATGCAATAAGTGTTGAATCCTTCTTGTTTCTGCCAATCATGTCGAGAATCTTTGGGGAAGGGCGGAACTTGATTGTTAACTCCTTGTTCGAGTGTGTGGAGATCTTTGTTGTCGATTCATTTATCGGGATCCAGTCGCCAACAGCTGCGACGCAGAAGATGTAGTCATACTTATTGTTTTTGATTTTTTGTTCAACTGCTGCATACATCTGTTCGGAGGTTTGGACTGGTGTTACTGTTGCAGCGGTTGGCATCTCCTCGGTTCCAAGTCCATAGACAACCTCTACCTCAGCTCCAAGCTCAAGAGCCTTCTTCGCAATTGACTTTCCCATCTTTCCTGAACTATTATTGGTTACAACTCGGATTGGATCAATATATTCTACTGTCCTTCCAGCTGTGATAAGTATCTTTTTCCCTGTTAATATTTTACCAGTACAAAAAAACTCTATTATCCTTTCTGATATTGCTACTGGATCAGGAATTTTAGCCTTTCCCTCTTCAATAGTTGGCTCTGAGACCTCAATTCCGATTGATTTTATTTTTTTTATATTCTCTTTTACAAACGGGTGCTGGTACATTGGATAGTGCATTGCAGGTATTATCATTAGAGGGATTCCCTCTCCGATTGCAGTTGTTGCAAATGTCGTTACAACTGTATCGTCTATCCCATTTGCAATCTTTCCTAGCGTGTTAGCTGTGGCAGGGTAGATTATCATCATATCTGCCTTTGTCGTTGTATTTCCTGCATATTTGACATGTTCAACTTCACCAGTAATCTCTGTAATAGGCTTTATTCCAGTTGCCCAGTGGATTAGATCTGGGTGTATTATCTTGCATGCAGCACTGCTCATTACTGGAATCACCTCTGCACCATGTCTGATTAAAAGCCGTGCGAGTTCAGATGATTTTACTGCTCCGACACTTCCAGTTATGCAAACAATAATCCTTTTCCCAAGAAGGTTATTAGAGATTGTTGCTATTATATCTTTTGTTGGGTGATCTTTCATCTTCTCTCCTTAGCTACTATTGACTCTAACTCCTTGAAGAATTTATCAATATCTCTCATTCTCACATGAGGCATCATTACAATTCTGAGGTAGTTATTAAAGTATGAGACAGCCCATCCACGTCTATTCAACTCTTGGTGTAACTCTTTAGTCGGCATAGTTTTAGATTTTAGACCTATTACATTGATTACAGGCTTGATTACCGACTCAAAATTATCTGATCTTGTGATCTTTTCATAGAAATATTGGGTTTTTTCAATACTTTCCCGAACCGTCTTGATATAATCTAGCCTACCTTTTTGCAGCATTGTTGCAATTGATGCTATAGTTGCAGCACCGCTTCTAGTCCCCACAATCGTTCTGTGAGAGGTCTTTCCGCCAGAAAGGTATGTAACCTCGATTTCTGAGAGAGATGCGGTCTGAGTGTCTCTGTAGATGATACAGCCAGAGGGGATTACTCCTCCTCCCATCTTATGAGGATCTACAGTTATGGATTTTACCTCAGGTATTGAAAAATCAAATTTTAATCTATCATCCTTATTTTCTAAGAAGGGTAGGACAAAACCGCCAAATGCTGCGTCAACATGCATATAGGTGTTGTTCTCTCTGCAAAGCTCTCCTAGAGCCTTTAAGTTATCTACAGCGCCTAACCCAGTTGATCCTGCAACCCCCACGACAGCCATAGTCTTATCATCAATCGCAGCCTTAGCTAAGTCAATATCTATTGTCATCTCTTTTGTCAGCGGGATTTTCACCAACTCAAGATCCATAAGCTTTGCTGCTTTATCAAATGAGAAGTGGGCAGACTCTGGAAGTACAACCTTTTTAAGCCCCTTGCTATACTCTTTTGCAGTCAGCATCGCAAGGATATTTGCCTCAGTTCCACCAGTTACAAAGGTTCCAGCAGCTGTCTCAGCGCCAAAAATCTTCCCAATCATCTTGATTGCTTCTTGTTCAAGTTGTGCCGAGCCAGGAAATAGCCCAGGATCTCCTAGATTGACTGTCATATATCTTTTTAAAAAATAATTTGTTGTCTTAAATGGTATTGTACACATAGAGCCGATGATTTTTCCAGATTTGAAGCTTAAATCATTCTTTGTAATGCGGTCTATAATCTTTTTTGTCTCTCTAAAGCTCTTTTTGTTTTTAAAATTTTCCATAGTTATTTATATATATTCTCTTGTCCAGGAAAAACACCTTTCTCTATCTCAAGTATATAGTTATTTATAGCATTATATATTATTTCTTCAAGATTAGCATATTTTTTTACGAATTTTGGAACTTTTCTGCCTAATCCTAGTAAATCGTTGATTACAAGGACCTGTCCGTCGCAGAACCTCCCAGCTCCGATTCCAATTGTTGGTATCTCTAATCGTTGTGTAATCTCTTTCGCAAGTTCTTCGGGTATGCATTCGAGCACAATCATGCTTGCGCCGAATTCTTGTATATCTAGAGACTGTTGCAGAACTACTTGACGATCTTCGCCTCTGCCTTTTGGTTTGTAATCAGTTGCACTCTGCGGCAATAGCCCTGCGTGACCCACAAATGGTATTTTCCTCTCTGCTAGTGCAGTTAGTATTTCTCTATTATTGCCTTCAATCTTTACATTTGTCGCACCAGCCTCAATTAGTCTCCTAGAGGCATCAACAGCCTTTTGAGGATCAAGACTTGTGTGGAGCGGCAGATCTGTAGTGATAATCTTTTCTGGTGCACCTCTTCGTACACACTCGGTATGATATATCATCTGCTCAATAGTGACTTCGCGTGTAGACTCTTTGCCCTGGAAGACCATCCCTAGGCTATCACCGACAAGCAGTACATCAACCTCTGTCTTTGCTGCAATCTGTGCTGTCTGGAAGTCGTAACATGTAATCATTGAGATTTTTTTTGATTTGCTTTTTGAAAAAGTAGTATCCATTCCACACTCCTAGTTCTTATCTGAGATAGTTTTTGACAAATCTTGCAAATTAGAATTTATTTTGTTCAACGATTGAGCCAGAATTTGCTTATTATTGTAGTTTTCAATAATTTTTCTCAGATCTTGATTAGACTTTTTAAGATTATGTGCAATCTCAATCATCTCGGGGAGAGCTCTGACAATATTGTTAACAATTGTAACATTTGCAGATTGTGCAGTTCGTGAAAGTGGGTTTAGGTCTACAGTAATAACTTTTTTATTATTTTTGACAAGAGCCTGAGTTCTATCCCCATCTTCAAGTGGAACAAAGACCCAATCTGCGATCAATATCCCGCGTGGATCAACCTTTCGCCTATTATGGTCAATCTCAGGTATTGTTGCTGTCAGATCTTCTGGTAGCCCGTAGATTTGCTTCGCTCCTGCATCTTCAAGTGCCTTGTATATCGCATTGACCCGGTTGTCAGAGTAGTAAAAAAGATTAATTTCAAGCTTAGCTTTTGTTAGCTCTGCGAGTTCTACAGTAGCCTCTGGGACAAGTGAGGCAAGATTCCCATTTACAGATATTACTGGACTCTCAGCTACGAGCAAGGCCGCGACCGCCGCAGTTTGTGCCTCAATTGCGAAGTCTGAAGATTTCTCACCAAGCAGATAATCAAAGGCTTCTCCACGACCGTGTGCGATAAGACCTGCTGCTGCAGCTACATCTGAGCGAAAACCCTCTTCAATCTTGTGTCTATAATATAAGGATTCATATCTTGGATGCGATTTTGGTACTGAAAAACTCATATCTCCTCCCTTGAATAATAGATCTCCGAAGTAAAGCTCTCTTTGATGTGGAAGTTGGATTTGAACTTTTGTATATAATCCTGTGCAAGTTCACTCTCAATAATTGTAAAGATTCCATTTCCAAACATAAGCATAGCAGCATCTACTCCTAGACTATGAGAATATTCTAACATTTTTGTAATTTTTTTGTTACCGATTGCTGTCATTTTTGAGAAGTTATTTGCTTTTTCCATGAAAAGCAAGTAGGAAAAATCTTCAAGTAACTCCTGTTTTGCTTTTTGAGAAAAATTATTTATCTTCCTGACAATTGACTTGTCTTTGAGCATCTTAGTTGTTTTGACTGGTCCATTGACAAGGAATACAGCAACAAGATTTGTAGATTGTTTGAAGCTTTTTACTTCGCTAACTCCAGGTGCTCCAGGCTTCACTCTGATCTCAAAGCCGTCGACAGATAATCCTGCTACAGTTCCAAGTCCTGTCTTAGCTAAAATTTCAGCTTGATGAGCAATTTGCAAGAGAGCTACCTCGTCGAGTTTGGAGTAGTGCAGATTGTTGAGGCTTTTTAAAAGGCTTATTACACCAGCTGCACTTGTTCCAAAACCACAACCTCTTGGCAGATCTATGTTGTGTTCAATTTTATAATTACAGTTAACCTCTGCCTTTTTATTAAAAAGATCAATTGCTATATTTGAGACCTTAGCTTTTTTTGTCTTTTCCTTGCCATTTATAAAAATCTGAGTCTTTGGTGCAAGCTCTGATTTAGTCGTGACACCTCGAGCAATACTGAATCCAGCACCAGTTGAGCCGCGCTTTAAAATTTCGCTATGCTTATTCTCAACTCTAAAGAATCCAGTGATATGGCCGGGGCAAAAACTTAAATTGTCAGTGTTCATATATTTTAGAATATGAAAAACAAGGGATTATGTCAATTGCGATAAAAATAAAGTCATTATTTTGTCGAAAGAAAGGGAACATCGGGATTAGTTCGAAGAACTAATCCGTCCTGCCAGGGCAGTGTACTCACTGCTAAGCAGGACAAGCAGATGGAAGAAGGGATATTTTGATGGTGGATAAAATACAATATTTTACTTAATTAAAGACTGTAGGCGTGCCTAGAGATTTTTAAAAAAATCTTTAGGCATGAATTAAATCTAGTGAATCACCACAAAAACATAAGCAATAGACTTTCCCTACCAAAACCTTTCCCATATTATCTGCGTTAATCTGCGTTCATCGAGCGCAGCGGGCGGTTAAATCTCTCCTTCTATCCCTAATTTGAAAAAAAATCCCTACTATCTCAAAGCTTTCGAGACAGTAGGGATTGTCTAAAATAGACTTACCATTTAAGAATTTCTTCAGGATTAGTGAAGATTGAATCTAGTCTATCTTGGAAAGGTATTAGATCTGCGAAGTCGAGTGCTCTGTGGTCGAATGTCAGACAAAGAGGAAGAATCTTTCTAATTCCAATCTGCTGTTTACCGTTTTCGTCAGTGTAGACTGCTGGTCTGTCTTGGATTGCATTTAATCCTATAACAAAGACCTGTGGAGTGATAATCTCAAGTAGAGAGAGCGCACCACGTTGTTGTTTAAATACAGAACCAATATTTGATACTAGTACTGTTGCATTGAAAAGGTCATCACCAGTCAATTTATCCTCTTTTGGTAGATTGTCATGTCGTTTTCTTTCAGCCTTCGGAGGTCTTCTCAATCTGTGTTTGCCAAACTTCGCATGGATAATCTGAGGAAGAACTTTGAATTTAAAGTGCTTTAAATCATCAAGAGTCTCAGATAGTCCAACCTTGTACAGCATCTGATCAATGTTTGTGTTCTTTATTCGTCTAGCAATATCGTTGATATAATCTGTAATCTCTACTAGTGATTTTCTTCCAACATCAGGAACAGTTGGAGTAATCATCCTTCCATCTTCGAGTAGCCAAGGAAGTGCGATATTTATATCATCTGCAACTTTCTGGTATCCAACCTTAGATTTTGGATCAAAATCTATCAATGAATTTAACTGTTCAGAAGCCTTTAATCCTTCTGAGATAATCTTTAACATAACAGTGTTAAAGGAAATTTTGCTCCCTTTTCCTAGTTCTGTCTTGTGCTTGTTGAAGTAGTCAAAAAAATCAGTTACATCTGGTTCGTAAAGATAAGAAACGTGAGGCGCTTGTACCCAAGAGTTGTAAGTAGCATATGCTACGACACGGCGCTGAATATCAAATAGCTCGCTTTTTCTAATCTTTACACCTTTTCCCATTTTGCCCATAAAATTCTCCATAAATTTAAAATATGTGTAATTTTAAAACGATAATTTGAATTTGTCTAGAAGATTTTGCACATTTTTTCCTTTAAAATGTAAAAACAAGTTGAAGTTTTTTTAAAAAATTGCTTGTAGTTATCTGAAAAAATGGTTAAAATAAAATAATTTGTAGTTAGGAGATTTTATGTCTAGTCCATTTAAGGGTCGATCAATTTCTGTAGTTAATGATTTAACAATAGACGAGCAGGTCTATTTGTATGAGAAGACAGCTCAGTTGAAGAGCGACATTTTAAATAATAGAGATTTAACAAAGTATCGTATCAATAATAATGATTCATCAATTTATTTAATTTTTTTAGAAGATAGCACTAGGACTAAGGAGTCTTTTAGGAATGCAGCTGCTTTTCATAAGTGTAGGGTTAATATGTTTGACCATAACTCTTCATCTTTCAATAAGAGTGAGAGTATAACTGATACTGTCAGGATGTTGACTGGTTATTCAAAAGATTCTACATTTATTATTCGAAGTAAGGAAGAGGGGTTGTGTCGCTGGCTAGATTTCTCTATGGCAGAGTATGCTAGCTCTATGGGTTTGCAGAAGCCGGTATTCATAAATGGTGGGGATGGTAAACATGAACACCCGACGCAAGAGTTTCTTGATGAGTTTAGCTTTTTGGAGCAGAAGAATTGGGATAGAAGTAATATTCATATTGCTTTGATCGGGGATTTATTCCATGGAAGAACTGTTCACTCTAAGGTTGATGGTTTGAAAATTTTTAAAAATGTTAAGGTTGACTTGATAGCACCCGCAGAGTTAGCTTTGCCAGATTACTATATCGAGCGGATGAAGGCAAATAATTATGAGATTAGAATTTTCGAGACTCTTGATGAGTATATTGCTTCTAATGATGTTGCTGATATCTGGTATTTCACAAGGTTGCAGTTAGAGAGAATGGGCGATGATGTCTTGAAGAAGGCTCCATCATTGAGATATTCTGTTACCTTCAGAAAGGATTTATTACCTAAGGTTTCAAAAGATGTTAGATTTTATCATCCTCTCCCAAGACATATGGAGTTTCCAGTTATCCCACCTTTTCTTGACAATACCTATTTGAATGCTTGGGATAGACAATCTATCAATGGTTACTACACTCGAATTATGGAGATTGCCTTGACTAATGGGGTTCTTGGTGAAGATTTTACTGGTTCGACTTTTAAACAAGCGACATATCATGATGACTTTATTATTGATGCAGAGATTTCTAATGGAAGTATCAAGAGTTGTGAGAATTATAAGGTCGGGATTAAGCCTGTTGAGAATGGTATTGTTATAGACCATATAGCACGTGGGGATGATATCGAGAAGATTTGGAATCATGTAGATAAAATTAGACGTATCTTGAAATTAAATTATAGAAGTTCGCACGGGGTTTATCACTGTAATGATAGATCTATGTTTAAAGGCATTATCTCTATTCCTGATGTAACTGACTTGAATGAGAAGACAGTTAAAATGTTAGCCGCAGTTTCGCCAGGATCTACTCTTAACATGGTTAAAGATGGGCGGGTGATAAGGAAACTTAGATTGAATATGCCACCAAGGGTCTATGGCTTTGATGATATTGGCTGTCTCAATGAAAATTGTATCTCGCATATTTCTAAGAAAGAGCCTATTAAGCCAGAGTTCTATAGAACTTCAAATGATAAATTAGTATGCAAGTATTGTGAAAATTATTACAACTATAACCAGATTTGGAGAAGGTAACTTTTCCAAATCATTATCTTACAAAGAGATTTTGGAAGAAATTTTTGATTTTTGCTATTAGTCTTGCAAAGAATCCAGGGCTCTTCAATCTATTTAGCTTTTCAAGCGCATCATCTAGCTCTTTATCAGTTAAGGCCTTTCTGTATAAATTCTCGTCAATTTCCATTTCGAGTTTTTCAACATCATCAATATCCTCAATGATAATAGCCTCTACATATTCACGTCCAAGCATCTTTGATGCTTCAATTCTACGGTGCCCTGCGATGAGATGGTAGGATTGCGTTAACAGAACAGGATTCATCTGGCCAAATTTATTTATACTAGTTGCTAGGTTGTTCAAGTCTCCTAGCTCCTTTCTTATTCTTTTCTCGATTGTTATATCTTTAATTTTTACTTGCATACTCTCTCCCTTACATAAATAGAGGATTTATCTCTTCTGTTGGTTCTTTTGTTTCAGTTGTCTCTGTTTCTTCTGCAGATTCTTGCTCACTCTCATTCGGAGTTTCTTCATTATTGTTGTTAGAGATATCCTCTTCCTTTGACTCTTTTTTTTCTTCTGGTGCAAGCATCTCTTCTAGATCTTTTAAATCTTTTTTAACATCATTAAGACCTGCTTTTAGTATTAATCTGTCAATATCTGATTCTGATATAATCTCGTAGTAGATAATATTTCCAATATTTTCAATTGCTTCAGTCTCGACTTCTTTCATTTTAATACAGTGGTCACAGTACTTTTTGGGTTCTGTTCCTTCAATAAATACTTCATTGTAGGATGAGCTACAGTTTGAGGTTGCTAGAAGACCTGACTCTGCACATACATTCTTAATTACAATACCTGTTTCAGGCGGGGTAAATTTAAAATCAGGACTCTTAGACTCATCCATTGCTCTTAGCAATGCACCAAGATACTTTGTGAGATGTTTACCTGCAGCAGTAGCTCCTGTTAGGTATCTACCAAGAGAGTTTCCAGGAGTATCGAAGCCCAACCATATAGCTGTAGTTGTGGTTGGAGTGAATCCACATGTCCAAGCATCTGCCCAGTTCTGAGTAGTTCCAGTCTTCATTCCAATCGGCATCTTATCTATCTCTTCTACGCCAGCCCAGTATGCAAGAGTTCCAAAGTCGTTGGTACTCTGCAAAATGCTAGTCATAACATAGGCTTCTTGAGGAGTCATTATCTGCTTTCTCTTGTTTCTAGAATCTTTGTTTGCTTCGTAGATTATATTTCCATCTTTGTCTTCAATCCTTGTAATTGCAATTGGATCTACAGCTACACCTCTATTCGGGAATGTTGAGTATGCTCTAGCCATCTTAAGCGGGGTAGTTGTAATTGTTCCAAGAGCTAATGTATGGCTTCTCGGGAATATGCTAGTGTCGTTCTTTTTATCTTCCATTCCTAGTAGTGCTGAAATTCTATCAATTGCAGAGTCAAATCCGATTGCATCAAGAATAGTAACCGCAGGTACATTCTCGCTTCGAGCAAGTGCGTAGCGTAAAAGCACTGAGTGCTTCCATGAACCAAGGTAGTTATTCGGAGTATACGGCCTCGAATCTTTGTTAAAAACTGAGGGAATATCAGCTATTCTAGACGCAGCAGTAAATTTTTTAGAGCTGATTGCTTGTGAGTAGAATAATGGCTTTATTGTCGAACCAGGCTGCAGTGTCGAATCTGTAGCTCTGTTAAATTGTTTTGTATCAAAGTCACTTCCGCCAACCATTGCTAATATGTGTCCTGTTCCGTTTTCTAGTGTTACTAGGGCTCCCTCTACGTTAAGTTTCTTTACAGCAGCATTAGCTTTGACTTCGTATTTCTTATTAAAATTATCGATATCTTCATTGTTTGTGAAGAGAGCCATGATTTGCAGTGTTGGGTATATATTTTCTCTAAAGTACTCATTACTATTTGTGGCGTGTTTGCTTTTTGTAAGATTAAGCCCTTTTATATTAAAAATATCTGCAAGTAGGTTAGTTACTGGGATATATGTATTCTTGGTTGTCCTGAGATTCTGAGATCTACTAGCTTCGTATTTCTTGTTAGTATCTTCAAGAGCATCTTTCACCTTTGCTTCAGCAATCTTTTGATACTCTAAGTCGAGTGTTGTATATATTGATAATCCTGCATCATTTACATTTTGTGTACGTATTACCTCAGGAATATTGCTGATCAGATCTTTGACATATGCGGTAAAGTATGGTGCAAGATCTTCGTTCTTTAGATATCTAGTATCCGCAGTAGATCTTGATTGGTAATTATAGTTTGCCCAGAAATTGTCAAGAATTTTTACAGATTCTTCTTCTGTGATAATTTCCATACTTACCATGTGTGCTAATAGTAGTGATTGCCTATGTTTTGCAGTACTTGGATTATAAATTGGGGAGTAGACACCAGGTGCTGCAAGTTGTATTGCTAATACAGTAGCCTCTCCTAGATTAACTGTCTCAGCGCTGTGGTTAAAAAAGTGTTTGCATGCAGATTCTATTCCATATGCTCCATGTCCAAAATATACCCTGTTCAGGTACTCATCAAGTATCTGATTTTTAGATAGATTTTTTTCTAATTGCGTTGCGTACCACAACTCCTTAATTTTTCGACGGATTGTAACTTTTCTTTTATCTAAGAATATTTCACATGCAGTCTGCTGGCTGATAGAACTTGCTCCAGGTGATCGATTCGTGAATATGTTTACGAGGACAGCTTTAATCGTGTTCTTTATACTGTAGCCTCTATGCTTGTAGAATGTGTTATCTTCTCGAGATATAAATGCATATTTTACCTCGCGAGGAAGAATATCAGTATTGATAATTTCTCTATCTTCATCAGCAAGTATTCGAGTTATCTCATTTCCATGTCTATCGTAGATAATAGTTGGTAACTTTAGTTCTTGGCGGGATATTACAGATCTTATGTTTTTACTACCATTGCTACTGTAATTCTTATCAAGCCCCATATGTATGCCCATCAATACGCCTAATGATATAGCGAAAGCTACTATAAAAGATGAAAATATTATAAATCCAGATATTTGTTTTTTGCTAAAATTCATAATATTAGATTATTTTTAATAACCTGTTTTGTCAAGTATATTTGTATAGATGGTAAAATTTTGTGAAGATAAAAAAGAGGGTTACTCATAAAGAGCAACCCCTGTTAAGTCGATTAATTATAGCTTTTGGGAGGGGACTATATTTACCCGACATTATAGTTATCGGTTTTGTGGTAAAAACCTTTAGTTAATCTACAGAAATTTTTAAGAAAAGTGATACTTTGTATTCTCGGTTCTCTGTAATCTCAATCTGTTTGCTAACTTTATAGCCATCAAGGATGAAGAGTATTGTGTGGGTTCCAATCTCAACTTTAAATTTCTTTTGATCAACCTTCTTGCCGTTGAAGTATACCTCTGCGTTTTCAGGTGCCTCAATCAAGATTGATGGAATTATCTTTGTTAAATTAAGGATAATCTCCTTTTTCTCGCCACTTTTAAGATTAACAATCTGTTCTATCGGTTCGTAGCCAGGGATTTTAACCCAAATCAGGTTGGATCCAGGCTCAACCTTGATATAATCGCTAGAGAATTTTGCCACAATATTATTTATCTTTAGCTCTGCCTCTTTAGTCTCAATTTCTGGTATTTTTATTTTTAAAAAGCTTATTGGTGCAATCTTCTTCGTGACCGTGACTTCGATTTCTGAATCCTTCAGAAAGTCAGGTAATCCTTTCATTGCTGGTGCTATTGTAAATATGATTGGAAAATCTTCTTTGTTTGTTAATCCAGCAGGGTAGAGTGTATCAGGCGAATTTAAATCTCTCTTTCCGTCAATTAGTGGCAATTTAAGGAAAACCTTTCTGTTCTTCTGCAGCAGGCTGTAATAGATTCTACTTCCTTCGGAGTAGAAGTGAAAAGGAGCCTCAAGATTGTAGTCAATGTTAAGATTACTATAACTGCAAAGGAGAAAATTCTCTATGTGGTAAAAAAGATCATCAGCAAAGCTGAAAGATATCTCTATCTCTTCAATGAAATTTGTATCTTTCAACGGGAGTATCATAACGTAATCATAAATCTTAAATTTTGTAGTGACTTGCTCGTTCTGGTTGAGATCTACAGTTGTAATAATATCGCCCTCAGCAAAATTTCTTCCAGTTCTAAATTGTGCATTAAGTGAGAAACACACTAGAGAGTTTAATAGAATTACAAATAATATATGTTTTTTAATCATAATCAAAA
>JAFGXN010000159.1 GCA_016936615.1 Spirochaetales bacterium
ATAACTCATCAAATGAACCGTAATAATAACGTATCGATACTTCAGAAAAGCCAATTCTACAAGCTAAAAAGACCCTAATTATAAAATATGAAATAAAAAAAGAAGAAACATAAACAAAGGGAAGCAAAATAATAAAAATTTTTCTTTTAAAAAAAGAAAACAAAAGTAAATATAAACTTAAAAGAATAGCAGCAAATACAGGTTCTTTACTTTGAAATCCCCAAAATATAATAAAACTTATCAAAATTGAACAGAGCAGATATATAAATCTAAATACTATTTCATTTTTTTTATTCATTTTTCAACAAAAAAGCTAAAACGTAGCATTACTCCTAACATAAAATAAAAACGAGTACTTCGTATCTGCTGGCAATGTTTCGCCCACGCAGATGGCCGAAGAGTACCTCTCCCTCCTGGCAATACTTCGTATTGCCCTCGTCGGGGGTTGAGGAGTACCTCAACCTTTTTTTAAAAAAAATCACCCACAGTTAAACTATGGGTGATTATGGGAAGAGAAGGATTCGAACCTTCGAAGGCGAATGCCGACAGATTTACAGTCTGCTCCCTTTGGCCACTGGGGTATCTTCCCAATCAAGCCGCCTATCAGATTCGAACTGATGACCCCGAGATTACAAGTCACGTGCTCTGGCCAGCTGAGCTAAGGCGGCGTTTGATTACTCTCTTACTGTATAGAGTTAGGGAAAAAAAGTCAATATAGTTTTTTAAAAAAAATCTTCCAAATCAATAAAATCTCTACTCGAAATCAATTGAAACAAAACCCACTCTGAGTTAAAATCATCACATGAAACTCCACCGACAAACAATCGCCCACGCCTTCTCCGCCTCCATCCCGGTATTAATCGGCTATCTTGCCATTGGCTTCGCCTTCGGCTTTCTCCTCGTGAAGGCCGGGTTCAGCTGGGCATGGGCCCCGGTAATGTCAATCTGCATCTACGCAGGCGCAGGACAATACCTGGCAGTCGGACTCCTGTCCGAGCAGAAAGGCCTCTTCGAACTAGGCCTCGCAATATTCCTCGTCAACCTGCGCCACATGGTTTACGGCTTCTCCCTGCTGGAACGTTTTTCCCACTACGGCAGGAGCAAACTCTACATGATATTCGGCCTCACCGACGAGACTTACGCACTACTGACCACAGTCCACCCGAAAGAAGGCGACAACCCGGAGCAGTTCGACTTTTTCATAACCCTCTTCAACCATAGTTACTGGGTTCTCGGCGGACTAATCGGCGCAATCTTTGGCAGCCTAATTCCGTGGAATGCGCAAGGCATCGAATTCGCCTTAACCGCACTATTCACAGTCCTTCTAATAGAACAAATCAAGTCACTCAAGCGCCCCGAACCATTTGTTATCGCAGCCGCAGTAATTTTAATCCTTCGAATAATCGGCATCGGCAAATATGAACTACTAGCAGGAATATTGATAAGCTCTTTAGCCTGTTTTTTTATAAAAAAGGAGAAAATCTATGCTTAAAATGCTATCTGCGATTGCAGTAATGACCGTTGCGACAATGTTTACCAGATTCTTTCCATTTATACTCTTCAGCAAGCGACCAGCGCCAGAGTGGCTGCTTAAAGGTGCCCGCCTTGTTCCAGGAGCAGTCATGATGGTTCTTGTACTGACCAGTCTGTCAGCAATCAATTTTGCCCACATCTCGCAAACCGACTTCAAGCCATGGATAGGCGTCGCTGCGACTGCGATTCTCCATCTGATTTTCAAGAATCCGCTAGTCAGCATCTTCGGAGGAACAGCTCTCTACATGGTACTATTAAATTTTTCTTTTTTATAAAAAAAGTTTGCGCCCTCAATCTTTTTTCCTTATATTAAAACTATGAGTGATATAGCAGGAATGATAACAAATCAGGTACAAGCAGAGACAATGTCTCAAGCAGCAGGCAAAGTTCAGAAAATGGCTTTGGATCAGGCAGAGACTCAAGGACAAGGCGTTCAGAAGTTAATGCAAAGCGCAGAGGTAATCAAAGATCCGAATCTCGGACGTTACGTAGATACAACTGCATAAGATAAAAGGGCTGGACACACAAGTGTCAGCCCTTTTGCTTTTTTATAAGGTCAAACGATAGATAATTTTACTATTATAGACCTCTCCGGGTCGCAGCACAGCATTTGGAAAATTTTCATGATTCGGCGCGTCAGGAAAATTCTGCGGTTCAAGAACAATCAACGACCTGAGACCATATGCAACAGAACCTTTCCCAGTAATCGAACCATCAAGAAAATTCCCTGAATAAAACTGAAGTCCTGGCTGATTAGCGAAGATCTGCATCTGAATCCCTGACTTATCACCAATCAAATGACACTGTTCACGCATAGTACCGTCAAAACCATCAATCACCCAGTTATGATCATAACCTCCGCCAAAGACCAGATCCGGATTTTTAACATTTATATCCTGACCAATCTTCTTGAAATTTCTGAAATCAAAAGGTGTTCCGGTTACATCTGTTAACTGACCAGTCGGTATTAATTGGGCATCAGTAGGCAGATATGCTGAACCATTTATCTTGAACCTGTGATCAAGAACCGAACCTTCACCATTTAAATTAAAATAGAGATGCGGAGTTAAGTTCACCACAGTTGCAGCATCGCAAACCGCAGAAATCTCTACAGCAAAATTATTGTCTCCGTCGAGGTCAAACTCAACTGTTACAGTCATTTTGCCAGGATAGCCCTCTTCGCCATCTTCACTTGTATATGTCATGACAACAACATCGCCACCATTCTTAGCCACAATCGACGAAGCCCAGACTTTTTTCCCGAATCCAGAAATCCCACCATGAATATGGTTCGTATTTTCATTGATTGAAAGCTGATAACTCTCACCGTCTATCTCGAACTTCCCGTCTTTGATTCTGTTCGCATAACGACCAACAAGCGGCCCTTGATAGCTTTTATCAGCCACAAGTTCTGCAAGTGCATCATAACCGCCAACAACATCTGTTAATTTTCCACCAACATCAGGAATAGCCATCTTTACAATCGATGCGCCAAAATTAGAGACAGCAACAACCATCCCGTTCTCATTCTCAAATGTGTACAGAGAAATCCCCTCACCATCAACCTCGCCCCAGCCACTCTGAGTTACAACAGAACCAGCCTTGCAGGAAGCAAAAGCCATTATGAAACTAAAAAAAATCAAACAACTTTTTTTCATAAAACTCTCCTAACGATTAGTAATATTTCTTATAAAATCGACTTCAGCCTGAATATATGGTGTATAGTCAGCACGGAAGATATCGTGAAACCAAGGATTAGGCTCTTTCGCATTTTTAGGAGTGCCCCAGGCAAACTTAGTGTTAGTCTTACCATCGACAAGACCCCAATTTATCGCTGCAACATTGTATTTTTTCAAGATAGGAAGAATATTTTGAAATGTCGAACCAGTATTTCGAGCCATATACTCAGTACAAATCACAGGGCGATTGTATTTTTTATAAAAAATTACATCCTCTTCCATAGACTTAGCATCACTGTAATTGTGGTAGCTTACAACGTCAGAATAATTTAAGACAAAATCATCCATCTGCTTGCTCCATCCAGAGTTTCGCACCCAGACACCAGAAGTAACAGGCTGAGAAGGTCTAACCTCGCGGGCCCATTTAAAGACGTCAATTAATAAAGAAAAAGATTCTGTCGTGTGGCCACTATTTCCAGGCTCGTTGTACAAATCCCAGCCAAAAATTCGTGAATCATCCTTAAACGCGGTCAAAATATCCTTAACATAACTCTCAAGAGTCTTGCGATATTCCATATCTTTTCGCATGCCCTTGCCAGGACTCTGAACCCAGCCAGAATTGTGCACACTAGGAATTGGTTCAGGCTGCACACCAGCCTCTGGATCATCATTCCAACAATCATCAAAAATTACAAAGAGCACTTCAATCCCATGCTTCTGTGCCAGCGCCAGAAATTGATCCATCCTAGTTTTTAAACCCTCTGCATCAGTAACCCATGCAATATCATGAAGATAGACTCTAATTACATTGAAGCCTAGACTTGCAGCAAGAGCTAGCTCTTTATCATTTATTGCAAGATCAAATGTCTCTGCCTGCCACATCTCCAACTGATTGATTGCATTCGACGGGATATAATTACATCCCACAGGCCAAGCCTTTTTGCTATACCACTCATTAGCCTGCTCAGTAGACCACTGATTATCAGCAATAACCTGAAACTCCCCGACTGGCTCAAATTCAGAGAGACAGGAAGCTAGAAATAGAACAAAACTGATTGATAAAATTAATATTTTTTTCATAAAAAACTCCTAATTGTTTAACTTAATCTACAAGAAGATTATATAATAGGAGTTAGAATTTGAAAAGAAAATTTCTTCTAATTACTTCGATAAAAATTCAAAAACTCATCCCCAAGCTCTGTAAACTCATAGATTGAGACATCTCTGTTCGGGTCATACCCACCCATAATTAACGAATTTGAGAGCAATTGCCCGACAAACTCGGTCTCATTTATTCCAGAACCAGTTTGAATTGCAGAGACAATCTGCCCAAAATCATCTTGAAGATTGTTCTCGATTATATCATCTTTGATTTTTTTATAAAAAGCATTAAGACCAACTTCCTTAGACGATTCAGACTTCGCCTTTAATTGCTTCTTTATTTTCTCCTGATCGTGCATACTAGGCGAATCATCACTGTGCACAGAACCATTAGCCACTTCAGCCTCTTTCTGAATATCGTGCAAATCTTTGTCTTTATAGCGCTCAAGCCAGGCTCTATCGCCAGCCTCACTGCGCACAAACAAGTTTTCATCCTCAGTCGAATCTAAATTTTCTCCATTCTCATGCACACAATCTGCCGTAGAATCAGTGTGCACACTCTCTTTTTTTGCCTTTTTCTCAGACTCAGTCTCATCTGGCTGTGCACCAATCTGCTTGTCAATCCGAGACTTGATGACAATAGCAAGTGCTCTTGACACAAAACTAACAATGTAGATAAAAGCAAGAATCCCTACAGCAATTCCTACAACAACAAGTAGACTAACAAAATCAAATGCAGATTTAAACATCGGAGTCAAAAATTCGACCCTCTCTGCTACAGGAATTGCCAGTGGCATTGTGAAAATTGAATAGAACAGATCCCAGCTTTTTACAAAAAAAACTGCGCATAACATCGCTACAAGCTGCCATTTATAGCCACGCTTCAGACTTTTTCTTAATAAACATAAAATCTCTTTTTTCATATTAACCGCCTAAACACAAAACATCACCTTAAGTCTAGACAGTAGAATGACTAAAGTCAAAAAAAAAATAACCCTCGCCCCTAATTGACACCTTAAGCCACAAGCTAATATAATAACATATGAATGAAAACTTCGACAACAAAGCAGCCACATGGGATGCAAATCAACAAAGAGTTATTAGAGCAAAAGAGCTATTTGATAAGATTTTAGAAGTCATCCCAGTCGGCGAAGATATGAGTATTTTAGACTTTGGCTGCGGAACCGGGCTTCTTGGATTTAACTTTGCGCCACACGTCAAACATGTAACATTCGCAGATACCTCAGCAAAGATGCTAGAGCAAGTTGAACAGAAAGCCTTGAAACTCAGATACAATAATTGTACAACGTTGAATTTGGAAAAAAGTCAGATCACCCGACAGTACAACATCATCGCTTCGCTTCTCACTCTTCACCACATAACAGAGTTTGAAACAGCAATCATCAATCTGCTAGACTCGCTTACACCCGGCGGGTACATCTGTCTATGCGACCTAGATCCCGAAGATGGGAGCTTTCATCGTGAACAAGTTCCTCACTGTGGAATTCAACGCCGCAGAATCCATACTCTGCTCGAAGCAAGAGGGATCCAAATAATCAGCAACACAGCAGGCATAACAATCAACAAGACCATAGATAATCTAGAGAAAGAGTATACAACTTTTTTAATAATTGGAAAAAAGCTGACTGAATAGTCAGCTTGAAAAATTTACATGCCTAAAATGTATTTATTGTCAAATTGAATTTGCTCAATCTGTCCATATTTTAATAATTCATTAATTCTATCCTTGATCTCTGCCTTCAATTCCTGTTCGTTGCTATTTGACATTTCAGCTTTCGTCTTTGAAGAGAGGATGGTTATTATGCTATCTTTTAACAAAACTTTCTTTTCATTTAATTCTGAATGCAACATTTTATTACCTTTCTTATAGCCTAGCTCAACATCTAGCATAACAATACAACTACCAGTGTCGTCAGTAATCTGAGTTCGTATCCCTTTCAACGACTCTGAAAACCACTCATAATTTACAGTTGAAGCTAAAGCATCACTAGTCGTAATAGTAGATAGTTTATCTTTTGGAAAATTTGAAACAAGGGAAATAGAAATAATTATTATCGCTGTCAATGCAATAAAACTGTGATATACCGTAGCAATAATACCAAAGATCTTCCCAATCTTAGTCATATCCCGCCCAGTTTCACTCATTTCTCCATTTTTCATCTTCTTAAGATCCATAGAACCCAAAATCCAAGCAATAGGACCGCAAACAAAAACAAAAAGACCCGCAATTCCTAGAATTAAAATTACTACCCCTCGGTCTGATTTTTTTTCAATATCACTCATTTTTATCTCCTTAAATAATAATTTATCAATATAAATACTACAGCCTAAAGCTAATTCTGCTAATTAAATACCACAACATTTTTTGAACTTTTTACCACTGCCACAAGGACAAGGATCATTGCGTCCAATCTTTGTTGCCTTGATATTGGAATTATTCGAAGCAGAAGAAGTCTTAGTCTCAGTTTTAGATAATTCTTTCAATTTATGCTTCATTTCTCGAAGATCTTTAGCAGAAAATTTCTGACCAAAGCAAGCCCAATTTTTAAAGTCGTAAACAAGGTTTTCTTTTATCTGGTAATCTCTGTTATTTTTAAACTCTTCAAGGACTTTCTCTCGATCCCATGAAAAAGTATTTAGAAGATCATCCATTCTATCTATTTCTTCATCTATCAAACCTAATTTATAAGCTAGCTTTATTTTATCAATAAACTCAGTAGCATAGAGACTTGTAGAAATATAAGCAAGTTCATACCAGACATAAGAGGGTTCACTCTCAAGGGTATTGAACAAATCTAACAGAACATCGATCAAAAAATCCCGTGAAATAATCCCTTCATTATACAAAATTGCAATGGAACCTAATGCAGCAGAACGTACAAACTCACCTAAAGAATCATCTTTAATAAAATCAATAATTGGAGCTAAATTATCATCTGCAACTGATGCAATAATTTGAGATAAACCCTCAGTAACAATATCATTAAAAAGATAATCAACTATATCTATATGAAAAGAAAAAAGCTCAAGAACATACGGATAGGCCTCTTTAACTCTAAACTCAGCAAGAAAATATAATGCATAAATATGCAAAAAGTAAGAGTCATCTTTTTCAACAATAAATCTAGGATTCTTTGACGCATCTTTAATCAAATCTAAAAAGCCAGGAAGAAAAAGTTCAGGATTTTCCATAATATAATCTATCTGCTCTTCAGGAAAAGACCCATTGCAACACTCAATAGCCTTTATAACTTCTTTTGGATTCATATACACCACCTTTGGATATAATATATTAGAGAATAAATAGCGTCAATTAAATGGCTTAAAAATAATCTTTTAATCTACTTTTTCGTAA
>JAFGXN010000014.1 GCA_016936615.1 Spirochaetales bacterium
CAAATCCTCTAAAACAAGAAAAGAAGAATCTGAATGTCTAAAAATAAACAACAACTCTGAAGGAGTCGTATCAGAACCTCTAGGAACACCAACAGCAGAGAGAGCTTGAATTGCAAAATCAGTGACAATCCACTCATACCTATTATTTACAAAAAATGAAACCTTATCGCCTTTTTTAATACCAGCCTGCTCAAAGGCCTTAGCCAAAGCAGTAATGTTAAAAAACGTATCTTCAAAACTTTTTTCTATGGTCAAATTACCCTTACGAAATTTGTGGGAAATTCTCTTGCCAAATCGTTTGTAAGCGTAAATTGGCAGATGTACTAAATTATTAAACATAATCCCTCCAGTAAATTTAAATACATCTTCATTATTGATGAAAAATCTAAATTGTAAAGCCCCAAAGATAAGAAATATATTAAAAAAATGAAAATACCAAGTAAAGATTTAAATATAGATAGTACTACTATCATATAACTTAGTATTTAAGCATAGTTTATGATATTTTTTTAACTTGAAAATCTCTTATATCAAGTGTACGATAACACAAGGAGAAAAAAATGAAAAAACTATCTATTTTATTTATGTTAATTACCCTTTTTTCATGTGCTGCTGAGTATAATATCTTTCCGAGATGGGCAGATTCAGGAAATCCTGCAAATCCTCATCCAGGAGCTAGACATTTCCTAGCAGAAGATGGCGCAATAACTTGGGATATTGCAAATGACAATTATCTACCTCATTCAAACCACATTGAAATGTCTGGCGAACAGATATCAACAGTTGTAAGCTATGGTGTAGATGCAAAGGGAAGGCTTATGATGAGCAAGCATATTGTATGGCCTATGCTCAGAACTATTCCCAATAATACCCACGCTAGTCTGTACAGCAACTTTGATATAAGTTTTTCACCTATTATAAAAGTAAACAATATAATAGAAAAAAACGAATACCCTCAAGAGATAAAGACAAAGGGGTACCTACAAATTAAGTCAAAGAGTAGCTCAGGGCTGACAATTATACGCACGATCTTCCCATCGACAGATAGACCTGTAATTGTTGAGAAATGGGAGATAATTAATAGCTCACAAGATACTGCAAATCTTTTCATAGAAGGATTTGATAGAACTAGAACCACATCAAAGGCTCATGGTGTTGACGGATCCTACTTTATAAACTCAAAGACAAGCTTTACTGAGATTGAAAGAACTCTTAAAAAAGATGAGAGTCTGGAGTTCTTCATAACTTTTTCTGCAAGAAAAGAGAATCAGGTAATAGAAAATATCGATGCCGAAAATGAGTTTGCCAAAAGGATTGGAATGGTTGATGAAATTTTTTCAAAATTAAAATTAACAACTCCAGACAAGGCAATCAACGCAGCATTTAATTTTGCCAAGCTTAGAGCTTCCGAAAGTATCTACAGAACTAAAAATGGGCTCATGCATGGACCAGGTGGAGGCTCATACTATGCGGCAATTTGGGCTAATGACCAAGCAGAATATGTAAACCCATATTTCGCATACTCTGGCTACAAAACCGGTATTGAATCTGCAATAAATTCATTCTTAATGTTTGAAAAATGGATGAAACCTGACTTCTCACCTGTACCTTCGTCAATAATAGCAGAAGGAATTGATTCGTGGGGTGGAGCTGGGGATAGAGGAGATGCTGCAATGATTGCCTATGGAGCAGCTAGATTTGCACTATCCTACGGAGACAGAGAGACAGCAGAGAAATTATGGCCAGCAATCCAATGGTCACTAGAGTTTACAAAAAGAAAAATCAACTCAGAGGGTGTTGTAGAATCTGACAGCGATGAGCTAGAAGGAAGATTCCCAACTGGAAGTGCTAACCTTTGCACCTCAGCACTGGCCTACGATGCTTTTAAAAGTGCTAGCCTACTAGCAAGAGATCTTGGCAAACCTCAAGAACTAATCGACGAATACAATAAAATACACACAGATCTTGGTATTGCAATAGAAAAATACTTTGGCGCAGATATGCACGGCTTTGAAACATACAAATATTATAAAGAAAATACAGTATTGCGAGCTTGGATTGCTATTCCTTTGACAATGGGAATACACAACAGAGCTGATGGCACTGTTGATGCACTACTTTCGCAGCGGCTCTGGACAAAAGACGGACTAAAGACTGCAGAAGGCGGCAAGACATTCTGGGATAGAGCTACCCTCTACGCGTTCAGAGGAATATTCGAAGCTGACAAGGCAGATGTAATTTTTCCTAAATTTAAGGAATACACCTACAGAAGAACTCTCGGCGACCACATTCCCTACCCGGTCGAGGCATATCCAGAAGGTAATCAGAAACATCTATCAGCAGAAAGTGGTCTTTATGCAAGAATTATAACTGAAGGAATCTTTGGAATTAGACCTACTGGGTTAAAATCTTTCAATATTAAGCCATCACTTCCAAGCGAATGGGAGAATATCTCTCTTGAGAATATATTTATGCATGGAAAAAAAATTGATAAGATCGACATCTCAACTCAAGCTGAAAATTACAGCATCGAAATAACCATAGGTGGAATAACAAATAGTTTTATTATAAAAAAAGGTGAAACTAAGCTGATAAACTTGTAAATTTGATGTTTTTTTTCTTGATAAAAAATAATTGTATGTTATACTTTTCATAAGTGAGTGACAACTCACTCACTTACATATATTTTTGGAGGCATAATATGGCATATAATGGTTTTGCAATTGATGAGTATCATGACGCAGATGAAGTAGTTAGAGAACTAGAAGATCTAATCAAACAACCGATAAGAAGATTAAAAAAAGAAGCACTTGATAAGTACCTAGAGTACTTTGAAACTAAGTGTAAGAAATCAAAAGAGATGATTACAGAGGCTAAGGAGTATATTCCAAGTGGAGTTCAGCACAATCTAGCATTTAACTTCCCTTTTCCACTTGCTTTTGACAAGGCTGAAGGTGCAAAACTGATAGATATCGATGGAAATGAGTATATTGATTTCCTTCAAGCTGGAGGACCTACAGTACTTGGTAGTAACCCAGAGAAGATTAGAAACAAGGTGATTGAACTATTGAATACTACTGGACCAGTTACTGGGCTTTTCCATGAGTACGAGTTAAAGCTTGCTAAACTTGTTGCAAAAAATTATCCAAGTGTAGATATGTTCAGAATGCTTGGCTCTGGAACTGAAGCAGATATGGGAGCAATCAGGATTGCTCGACTTGCTACAAAGAAAAAAAATATAGTAAAGATGGGTGGTGCCTACCATGGATGGAGTGATCAACTCTCTTATGGATGCAGAATCCCTGGTGTTGGAAGATTAGAATCACATGGAATACCAAAACAGTGTTTTAAATATACTCAAGAGGCATTCCCAGGCGATATCAAGGCAATGAAGAGGGTTCTTCGCCGAAATAAATTCAGAGGTGGAACTGCTGCTGTAATTATTGAACCAATCGGACCTGAGAGTGGAACTAGACCTCTTCCTTACGACTACAATCGACAGGTTAGAGAACTTTGTGATAAATATGGTGCACTTTTAATCTTTGATGAAGTTGTTACAGGATTCAGAATGGGTCCTAGCGGTGCTCAAGGTTACTTCGGTGTAACACCAGATCTTACAATCTTTGGAAAGGTTATCGCAGGTGGATACCCATCAGCTGGTGGAATTGGCGGAAAGAAAGAGTATATGGCATATCTTGCTGGCGGTATTGGTGGCAAGAAGACTAAGAAGGCTCACGTTGGCGGAACTATGGCAGCTAACCCACTCTCTTCTGCTGCTGGTTACTACACAATCAAAGAGATGGAAGAGACAAATGCAGCGGAAATTGCAGGTCGAGCCGGAGATAGATTGACTAAGGGACTTCAGAAACTTATCAAGAAATATGATCTTCCGTTTGTTGCATATAATCAAGGATCTGTCTGCCACTTAGAGACAGTAGGAACTATGCTTTTTTCCATTAAAAAAAGCGACTTTATCTGCATTTGGCGACTAATCAAGAAAATGAAAGAGATACACAGACGTAAAGATGTAATGGTCGAGATGGGTGCAGCATACATGGCTGAAGGAATTGTAACCCTTGCAGGAAGTAGACTATACACCTCTGCAGCTTGTACTGATGAGATAATTGACGAAGCTCTTCGACGTTTTGAAAAAGTTTTCAAGAATATCGAAGGGGTAAAATAATAGATTTGATGCAGGCTAGCCTGCATCATTTATTTTGATAGGAGATAACATGGATATCAACTTAGCAAGACAAACACTACTTGATGCAGGCATTAAACTTGTAAATGAAGGGCTTGTGGCAAGAACTTGGGGAAATATCAGCTGTAGAATAGATGAGAACTCTTTTTTAATAACACCTAGTGGAAGATCTTATGATCAACTAACACTTGACGACTTTGTCCTAGTGCAAATAGAAGATCTAAGCTACCCTGCTGGAATTAAACCATCTTCAGAAAAGGGCGTTCATGCTGAAGTATACAAAAATAGACCAGAGGTCACTGCAGTAATTCATACACACCAGATGAATGCTTCTACCTGTGCAGCATCACGAAAAGATGTTCCAGCCACAGATCAAGAATTTAAAAAGATCCTAGGTGATGTTGTAAGATGTGCTGGCTACGGGCTTCCAGGAACAAAGAAACTAAAGCTTGCAACTAGCAAGGCTCTTGGCGATAGCAATGCTGCATTGATGGCTAACCACGGCGCAGTCTGCGTTGGCAAGACAATGGATGAAGCCTTCCTCGTAGCTAAAACCCTCGAGAAGAAGTGCGAAGAGTTTATATTTAGTGAATTTGCAAATATTTCAGGTATAAAGACAAACAAGATTAAGAATATTCACGATTTTTATATTCTAAAAAAGAAGAGAGGTAAAAAATAATGACTAATACTGATTTTATCAATGAAATAGAGAAATATATGTCAAAAAATATTTTATCTCAAAAGAATCCTATAGCAAGTATAAAAAATGAAGACAAAATTCTAATCACTTCTGAAAGCTTTGCAAGTGACAAATCACTCGCTGAGATTAACTTAATTTCAGGAGAGATTCTTTCAGGAGTGCCTAACAAAGAGTACAAACTGCATCTGGAAATATACAAGAAGAGACCTAAGGAGAGTGCAATTCTCCACTCAGCACTTGAGGCAACAACGACATGTTCTATCGTCGGCAAGACAGTCTACCCTATGCTTGATGATATGGCACAGATTGTTGGGCCTTCAGCTAAAACTGCTTGTATCAAGACCAAAACCCACCAGGGATGCGTGAAGAATATCCTCAAGAAGATGAAAGGAAGACAGGCTGCATTGATTTCAGAAAATGGAGCAATCTGTTGCGCTTCTAACCTTGATGATGCATCAGTCGTAGCGATTGTCCTTGAGAAAGGATGTAAGACAGCTGTAGAAAGCTTTGCAATAGGTGGTGGCAAAAAGATAAATGACTTAGAGTGTAGATTGATGCATTTTGTCTATACACTAAAATACTCAAAACAAAATGAAAAAAATAGGTAGTTTACCTATAATAAATAATCCCCTGGACGCTTCCCCTAGCGTCCTTTTTTTTTGAAAAAAATAGAGAACTGTGGTATAGTTAAAAAAAGGAGAATCAATGCTGAACCAGGATAAAATACTAAAAATTATTATTTCGACAATTATTCTTTACTTTATTATACTAGCCTTTGCTATTGATCAAACCTCATTTATGGGTTTTCTAAAATTGCAGATAATGCCTGCTAGATTGATAAATGATTTTATCGAAACTGCAGGAACAGGTCCAAGTCTTCTTAACAGCGCAATTGTAGGAATAATTGCAATGGCAATCATCTGGATTAACAAGGTAGAATTCTCAGGGCCGACCTTCGCGCCTGTGCTGACAATGATGGGATTTGCCTTATTTGGAAAGACTGTCGTAAACATTCTACCGATCATCTTCGGGGTCTACATTGCTGCAAAATTAGCGAAGAAAGAGTTTCGACAATACTTGATTATCGCACTCTTTGGAACTGCGCTTGGTCCTATTGTCTCCCTAATTGGAATAGAACTAGGATTGTCTCTTTTTACTTCAATTTTTTTAAGCATAATTATTGGAATCGCAACCGGGATACTCTTACCAAGTCTGGCAATTGCAATGTTGCACCTTCATCAGGGATACAACCTCTACAATATCGGCTTAACCTGTGGTTTTCTTGGCCTCTTCTTCTCAGGAATTTTGGAAGGCCTTGGGGTAGATCTAACTACTACTATCTCCTGGAATACAGGGAACTCCCCCATCTTAATATCAATTATCCCTACAATATCTATTGTATTCATTATTCTAGGACTCCTTATAGGAAAAAAAAGAGCTATAACCAATTTTTTAAAGATTCAAAAGCTTTCAGGTCGTCTTCCAAGTGACTTCATGAATTTCAACTCTCTTGACGGAGCCTTGATAAACTCCGGACTGATAGGAATTATCGCTACAATCTATGTCTACGCTGTAGGTGGGGCCTTCAACGGCCCGGTAATTGGTGCAATATTGACTGTGATGGGATTTGCTGCATTTGGAACTAACCTACGCAACTCATGGCCAGTAATTCTTGGTGTTTTTATCGCTGTTAACCTCTTTGGCTACGACCTTAACGATCCAAATGCACTACTAGCAATTATCTTTGTGACAACAATTGCCCCACTTGCTGGCGAATTCGGAATAAGCATCGGAATAATTGCAGGCTTTCTACACTTCTCAATGGTGCTAAGAACTGGGAGCTGGCATGGATTTCTCAACCTCTACAACAATGGCTTTGCTGGCGGATTAACCGCAACCCTGATGATAGCCTTAATTCAATGGTTTAAGGATAATATATTAAATATAGATTTTTTTAAATTTAGAAAATAAACGGAGAATTTATGAATCAGAAAAACTACATAATGCACTTGATTGGAGAACTATCAAGCTATATCCTTGAAGGAGAACCCAAAAGAATGGTGATATCTCTTCACCAGGAAAAAGACGGAATACATCTATGTATCCTTGATGAAAAAGAACATTCAGACGAGGAGATTGAGAGACTAAATATGGAGATGAACAGCAAGAAGCGACCCGAACTATCAGGTTATTACGGTGCTATGGTAGGAAAAGACCTGCTTGGAACTGCTCGTCTAGATCTTCTTGGCTGGCAGGTAAAGCATGCTACAGTCTCAAAGACCTCAGAAGGGATAAAAATAGACCTCTGGATTGGTGGAGATAGTTTCGACGATAGAAACTTCACAATACCTAAAGAAGCCTAAGAAAGATTCTGCTGAATAAGCTTAAGGTCTCTCCTGTCAAGGGGATTTATAAACTCAAGATCTATACCTCGCCTCTTCATTCCTCGAAAATATGTCATCTGCCGCTTCGAAAATTGATGAATCGCGATTGCTAGATCTTTCTGCATCCGCCAAAAAGAGATACGTCGTAGCAGATACATGGTAACAAATTTATACTCAAGACCAAGAGCAATCAATCGCTCAGGAGTCACTCCAGAATCCAACAATCTCCCTACCTCATCGACAAGCCCTAACTCTATCCGCTGCTCTAATCGCTTGTCAATCCGCTTAACTAGACCCTCCCGCTCAAGTGCGGTACAATAGACAAGAGGCTGCACCTCTCCGTAGCGCGGTGAATTGTACTCAACAACCCTCTGCCTTGCAACAGTCGCAACCTCGATTGCTCTGATAATTCTTTTCTTACTAGAAAAATCAACATCAGAACAATCTGAATCGATTGCTCGAAGCTTTTTTTCTAACTCTTCTTTTGAATAACCTTCTAACTCTCTGCGAAGCTCTAAATTCTCTGGAATATTAGGAATCTTGTAATTCTTTAGAACAGCTTCAATGTATAAACCAGTTCCGCCGCAGATAATCGGCACCTTTTCTCTGTCATAAATATCAGACAAGGCCTCGTAGGCTAGCCGCTGATAATCAAATAAGGTAAAATTTTCCATTGGATCTACAATATCAATCAAATGATAGGGCACAACTACTCCAGCCCGCTGATACTCATCTAAATCTTTTCCACTACCAAGATCTAGACCCCGATAGACCTGACGTGAATCAGCTGAAACAATCTCAAGGCTATTCTCAAATGCCAAATCAACTGCAATCCCAGTCTTGCTTGAAGCAGTAGGACCACAGAGAACAATCAGTTTTTTCATACAACCTCCCTAGTAGGGTTTGACCGCAGTCGCCTTAAAGACAGCAAAGACCTCCTGCCCAAGGCTAAGTCCTAATTGAGAGAACCCATCTGCGGTAACAAGGGTTGACAAGACAAAGCCAGCATCTATCGTGACCTTGTGATAATTTCCATGCTCTTCGACATCGATAATAACTCCACGAAGCTGATTCCTAGCAGTCGAATCAACCTCTTTTTTTGATAAAAATATATCTTCATATCGGATAACAACCCGCTTGAAGCTTCCATCATAATCCAGCAATCTTATCTCAGCCTTTGAGTTTGAAAAAACAGAAAGCCCATCACCCCTTTTTACAACCTCTCCGTTAAGTATATTATACTCAAAATTCATCTTTTGTCCATTTTCAAGCTGGACAACTTTATCAACAATTGGCAGATAAAATTTCGGAGAGTGCGAAGAGAATATAACAGTATAACCACTTGCTTTCAAATCAAGAAAAAGTTGTGAGATTATCTGCCTCGACTTAGCATCAATTCCAGAATCTGGTTCATCAAAGATGAAGATCTTCGCAGAGGCCAACAAGTTTCTAGCAATTGCAGCCCTCTTGCGTTCACCTCCAGAGACACAAGGGCTCTTTCTGTGCTTCAGCTCCAACAAACCACTCTTAGCAAGGGCAGAATCAACCTGAGCATCAATTACAGCTGAAAATTCTCTGCGACTTAACCTTTTCCCAACCCTAGCAGAATAGGCTCTTCTACCTAATATTCGAAGAGGAAGAGCTACATTATTGTAAAGGCTTGAATGAAAAAGAAACGGGTCCTGATGGAGAAAAGCAATATCAGAAAGAGCAAAATCTGTCGGGAATTCGATTTTTCCCTCGCTACATGGATATAGACCAGCAAGAAGTTTGAGCAAAGTAGTCTTGCCACTCCCGTTATCTCCGACAACAGCAGTAATTGAACCAAGTTCAATCGCCAAATTCTTCAGATTCAGGACAGCATCACCCTTGTTTTTGTGAAAAAATCTTAGATCGCTAATTTTAATTTGCATCAAACCTCTCCTTGCCAGAGATAAAATAGATCAAAAAGTTCGCAAGCAGAGCAACCATAATCAAGAATATTCCAAGAATAATTGCTTGCGAGAACGCACCCCGACCAGCCTCAAAGGCAATCGCCGTGGTTACAGTTCTAGTCGACCTAATATTACCGCCAAGCATCATTGAGACACCAATCTCCCCAACTGCACGAGCCCAGGCTGAGACAAGAACAGTAACAATAACATAACGTTTCTCAACAACTACCATCCAGAAGAGCCTTACACGGCTTGGTCGTAGCAGCTCAAGCGTCTCTTTCATCTCAGGCCGCAAATCACTCAACGAATATGCAGTATACGAAACAATTAATGGAAAAATTAAAATAGACTGTCCGACAATAATCGCAGCCCGAGTGTACAAAAGACCGAGGGGGCCAAGTGGCCCGCTACGGGAGATTATCATGTAAACAAACAACCCAACCACAATTGTCGGAAAGACAACAAGGCTTCTGAAAAAAATCCTAAGGTGTCTAGCAATCTTTTTTCTGCTAAGCCCAAGAGCAAGCCCCAAAGGTAGAGCAAAAATAGCAGAAAATAAAGTTGCTAGAGAGGTAACATAGAGAGAGCGTAAAATATATGTTAAAATATCAAGACTACTACTCACCTTTTTTGTAATTTGCAAAAAACAACTGCTCACCATTTATAGCATAACTGTTGATCAATGCTTGTCCCTTATCTGAAATCAAAAATTCTACAAAAGCCTCAGCCCCTTTCTTGTTGGTGTGAGGATGCTTCTGCTCTGAAACAACAATAATGCCGTAAGGGTTAAGAAGAATCCCATCACCTTCCACCAGAATCTCCAGATCCAATCGATTTAATGCTGAAAGATATGTAGCCCTATCAGTCAGGCAGTAGGCCTGCTTCTCATGAGCAATAGTCAAGACAGCATTCATGCCAGCCCCAGCGCTGATATAATTTGAAAAATCAACTGAAGTGTCACCCCAAATTGTAAGTTCCTTTATGTGTGTCCCAGAATCATCACCGCGAGAGACAAACCCGCAATTTTTCTCTTTTATTTTAGAAAAAGCTGATTTCACGTCAGATAGATCTCTAATACCAGCAGGATCAGACTTAGGTCCGACAACAACAAAATCATTATACATAAACTCAATTCGCTGATAGCCATATCCTTCAGCCACGAATTTATCCTCTCTCTCCTTTGCATGGACCATTACCACGTCAGCATTTCCATCCATTCCAAGCCTGATAGCATTCCCAGTACCAACAGCTATTACATTAACTGTGTAGCCTGACTCCTCTTCAAATACTGGCAAGAGATATGCCAGTAGACCTGAATTCTCAGTACTTGTCGTAGTTGCAAGAAAGATCTCACCATCTTTTTTACATGAAAAAAGTGCCAAAACTAAAAATAAAACTAAAACTCTGTTTTTCATTTTTTTCTCCTGTTAATTTTTATATTTGAATAAATACCCCTCATAAATAGAAACGAAGATGAAAAAGAAGGAATAATTAAACTTTTTTTCTTAATCGAACTAGCTGAAATCTGATAATATCTCGGAAGCTTAGCAGAACAGCCTAAGCCAGCAATATATTTTATACTTTCTAAGACCCCAATTGATGAGATAGACCATACAAGTGGACAAATCTGCGCTAACGGCTTCTGTTTAGCAATGAAATCATCATACCAAGAGTGAGACCACTTAAACTTCTTTGTGAAGACTAGGCGACCCTTCCTGTAGATATCATTCTCTAGAAGATCTCTCAGATCCTCATACTTCGAGATCTTTGGCAACCCATGAATATGTCGAACACTGAAATGTGAATCAGGCGGAATAACAGTAGTAACACCCCAAAGTCCAATTGGAACAACCATTAAGGCTGGTTTTCTATGAATCTTACAAAGATCAAAGATCCCAACACTAAATGCAAAGTCATCTGCAGCAGGAAAGACAAAATCAGACTCTTGAATAAACTTTTTTATCTCCTCAAACTCCAACTTCCTGTTCAAGACAGTCACATCAGCCTGAGAATTAATATCCCGAATACGGTCTGCGAGAACTTCCACCTTAGGCTGCCCTAGTGTAGACTCAAAGCAACCTGCTTGACGGTTGAGATTAGACTCTTCGAATATATCAAAATCACACAGGATAAACTTCTCGACACCGGTGCGTGCAAATGCTTCGGCAGCAATACTACCTATCCCACCACACCCGATAATAAATATCTTCGTGTTCTTTACTAAGAGTTGCTGTTGCTCACTTAAAATCCCTAAATTACGGGAGATCCCAGCCCTATAACGATTATTCATAATACCTCGCGTTTTATTTTAATAAGTTTAACGTCTTATTTCAAGCCAAATTTTGCATACAAATTCTATTTATACTATAATAATTGTATCACAAAAAAGGAATTTATATGAAAATTTACAGATCAAAAATCATAGAACAGAACATTGATATCTACATAAATCTTGTTATAACTGCATCACTAATCTTTGAAGAGGGGCTAAAATCATACATAATGGAGAACAAGGAGTCATTCGCTAACCATCTAAAAGATATGGATAGGATTGAGAATGATGCAGATAAGCTACGCAAGGGAATTGAACATCGTATCTACAGCAAAATGCTAATTCCAGAATCACGCGGAGATATTCTTGGACTTCTTGAGAATCTTGATAATGTCATAAATACTTCGAAACAGGTAATCTTCAGCTTCGATATCGAAAATCCAGCAATACCTAAGGCTCTGAAACCTAGCATCATCGAGCTGATCGAACAGAATAGAAAGGCAGGTGACTCGCTCGCAAATGCTGTTACCTACTATTTTCGCAACTCAGAGCTGACTACAAATGAGACTGAGAAGGTCTTCTTCTACGAGCACGAAGCTGATAAGCTTGAGACTGGGATAAAGCGCAAGATCTTTAGTGACGAGAGCCTAGAACTAAGCCATAAGATTCATCTTCGCTTTTTTATAGAAAAAATTGCAAGCTTCTCGGATTGTTGCGAAGATGTCGCAGAGAGGATACTTATCTCAACAATAAAAAAGGAAATTTAAATGAATGCATCGATTGTCTTTCTTACAAGTGGACTTTTTCTAGGCTGGTCACTCGGAGCAAATGATGCTGCAAATATCTTTGGTACAGCTGTCGGCACAAAGATGATCCGATTCAAAACCGCAGCAATAATCTCTAGCATCTTTGTGGTTATTGGCGCAGTAGTCGGCGGAGCTGGAACATCAAGCACAATTGGGAAATTAGGAGAGATCAACCAGTTGCCTGGAGCATTTGTGGTAGCCTTATCTGCTGCACTTGCCGTATTCGTTATGACAAAAACTGGCGTACCAGTCTCGACCTCACAAGCTATAATTGGCGGAATAGTTGCATGGAATTTTTTTGCAGCCAAACCAACAGATGGGGCTTTAGTAAGGAAAATAGTTGCGACTTGGATAATCTGCCCTCTACTTGCAGCACTCTTCGCTATAATTTTATATATTATTGTAAAATTCCTCTACAAAAAATTACCAACTCATATAATTATGCAAGATGAGATTATGCGTCTTCTATTAATAATCACTGGAGCTTTCGGCGCTTACAGTCTTGGTGCAAACAATATTGGAAATGTGATGGGTGTATTTATAAATTCAAGCCCATTTGAACCAAAACATATAGGCTTTATAACAATATCTTCAGAACAAATTCTGCTTTTTCTTGGAGGCATTGCGATAGCGATTGGAATCGCAACCTACTCAAAAAAAGTTATGCTTACAGTTGGAAATGATATATTTAAATTGTCACCTGCTACAGCATTTGTAACAGTGACAGCTCAATCATTAGTATTGTTTATCTTCTCATCAGAAGGGCTAAACAATATATTGACATCATTAAATCTACCTAATATACCTCTTGTACCTGTATCTAGCTCGCAGGCAATTGTAGGTGCTGTAATAGGTATAGGGTTAGTAAAAGGATGGAGAAACCTCCGCTTCGGAATACTAGGAAAGATCTCCATCGGTTGGATACTAACCCCGATAATTGCAGGACTTATCTGCTACATTCTATTATTTGTAATGCAGAATCTATTCTTGCGACAAGTATTTTAGATACTCTTCAGGCAGAACCTTATATGTTGAGACCTTTTCTGTAATTACCATAGACATAGGCATAGTAAAAGAAAATCCCTCACCTTCAAAAGAGTACATAAATGAAGCCTTAAGATTCAACGATGATGAAAGAGGATAGCCAGTATTCTTATCAATTACATATGTACAAATACCAGATGCATCTACATCGACAGAACCAGTGAAACCTTCTCCAAAGCTAGCAATCATAGATTGCAAATACTCATCAAGATCAAAGTCCAATCTTACCAATGAATCTAAATAGATATTAGAATCATCAACACTTTTAAGTGTGTAATCATTTGAAAGAGTAGCAAGCATACCTGAAAAATCCTGAGTCAATGAAGAGTTCCAAGTGTCTCCTAGAGCAACCTTCTTCTTTGGTAAATAAGCAAAACTAGCCTCGAGATTCTCAAGAATAGTCTTGTCGTCTAGAAGGTTATCAAAAAAGTTCAGATAAGTATTTTTAACAACTTCTAACTGATCAGTAGCATCCTCGCCTTCTGAAAAAAGACCTGCTACGATAGAAGAAAGTTCTGCGTTGAAAGACTCCCTGTCACCAAGAACAACAAGATCGCTAATAGCACCATTCTTATCAACCGAAAACTCGTAGCTAATCCTACCAAGCAATAAAGATAAATCATCCATAATATTCTGACCAGCAAAATCACTAGAATCAGCATACACTAGCTCAGATTTAATTCGAAATACACCCATCTTTGAAGAGAGAACAGTCAACTTTGAAATATTCAAGTTATAAGTCTCTACAGAAGTTGATTCTCCAAACATAGTCGTATCTACATTTGCATTAGTTTCGTTTACAGAATAAAAGATATCGCCCTCATCTAGATTTAGCAAAATTTCATAATCCGCAAACAAATTATTTAAAAGAAAAAAGAATGAAAGAAAAAATATAGTACGTTTCATATAAACTCCTTAATATCTAGAATATTTACCACTATTTTAAAAAATTGTCAATTTAAATTTTCACAGAGTAAGAAAATTTGTAGATTTTAAAAAAGTAATTGAAAATATTCTGATTTCAAAATAGAATAACATATGTTAAAAAAAGAGTATTACAATAAGCAACTTTTTAAATTTTCCTTCTACGGCTTTTTCAAAAACTTAAAGTTCTTTGAACCTTTTTTCATACTCTACCTTGTAAAAATAGGATTAAGCTACTCACAAATTGGAATATTAATTGCCATACGTGAGATCTCTATAAATCTGTTAGAGCTCCCGACAGGAATAATCTCTGACTCAGTAGGTCGAAAGAAGACTTTAATCTTCTCATTTATAAGCTACATAATATTCTTTTTGATCTATTTTTTCTTTAAAAACTTCTATATTCTTGCACTGGCAATGTTTATATATGCTCTAGGAGATGCTTTCCGAACTGGTACACATAAGGCGATGATCTATAGCTATCTTGAACAAAATGGAATTAAGGATCAATCAACTGATTACTACGGCTTCACAAGGTCCTTCTCTACACTAGGAAGTGCTCTAGTCTCCATACTTGCAGCAATTTTAGTATTTTACGCTGGTTCGCTGCGAATCCTCTTTCTTTTTTCTATAATACCTCATGTGATTGGTGCTGGATTAATTATCACCTATCCGAATGAAATTGATGGTGCTACTGGGAAATTGACCATTAAGACCTTTTTCAAGGAATCCTGGCGGGTCTTTGTAGATTTTATCAATGATATGAAAAATATTACAAAAGCCTCCCCAATCTTTTTGACCGCTATCTACGAGGGCTACTATAAATCTGTAAAGGAGTTCTACCAACCAATACTAAAGACCTTCGCAATCGGCTTGACCTTCAGTTTCCTCGCAGATGAGAATCAAAAGGTTGCCTTTGTAGTTGGAATTGCCTATTTCATAATCTATATGCTCAGTGCTGCTAGCTCTAACCTCTCTGGAAATTTTAAATCCCTATTTAAAAATTACAAGACACCTGCTGTAGTAACTTTATTTATTGGAACACTTGCTGGAGCAGTTGCTGCAATTTTTGCTCGCAACAATCTATTCTACTTCTCATTTATTTTCTTTACTCTAGTCTACATTGTGGAGAATTTGCGCAAGCCAATACAGGTCAGCTATATCAGCGAGAGCTTTGACTCAAAAATTTTAGCCACTGCACTCTCTGCAACAAGCTCAGTAGCCACAATATCCGCAGCTTTGATTTCTATATCAATAGGCTTCTTAGCTGATTATTACGATATATACATTAGTTTTATAATAATTAGTGCAATAATTACAACAATTTCA